>CAYLPS010000055.1:0-22588 GCA_964385625.1 uncultured Anaerolineaceae bacterium
CCATCACACCTACCCCGCATGTTCCTCTGGTGGTTGAAGAGCTTTTCACCAGCACCACCACACCCAACCCTTCGGCAGTTTTCAGTCCCTTGCAATTTGCCACCGCCCTTGATGAAAATTTCTTGCCCGTCGAACCCGCGATATTATTCCAGAATCCAGTCGGCCATCTTTACGCTCAATTCACTTATGATCAAATGACTCCCGGTGCCCAGTGGTCTGCCCTTTGGTACCATGGGACTGACCTGGTACACTATGAAACCAGCCCTTGGGATGGTGGAACCGGAGGCATTGGTTATTCCGATTGGGAACCAGATCCCAGCCAGTGGCTGGTTGGAGAATATGAGGTCCAGATTTTTATCGGTAATAGTTGGAAGACTTCGGGGCGTTTCACGGTGGAAGGTGAGCCACCCACCGCTGTCCCTAGTAACACATCAACGCTTACCCCCACTGCCACTCCCAGCCTTATACCCACTGATACTAGGGTGCCTACGCAAACCCCCACTCCACGCCCCACTTACTTCACCCCAACATTCACACCTCCCAACACCCACGCGCCTACATTCACCAACACACCCATCACACCCTCTGCCACGCATGCCCCCACCTTCACCAACACCCCCCTTACGCCATCGCCGTAGCTGCCTCCCCCCTTAATGTTGACTATGCGCATATATTGCATTAATTGTATGCGTTATGCAGGGGCTTATATTCGTGACATTAAATTATCGCCTTTTAGATGGCAGGTAGCGTGCAATTTCAGCCGCCACACGGGCATTGTTGTGCAGTAATCCCAGGTTAGCCCGCAAGCTCGCTCCTCCGCTAATCGCGTTCACCCTTCCTAATAGATATGGCGTGACTGCTTGGCCCTTCACATGAGCTTGTCTGGCCTCTTCCAGCGCTTTCTGAATTGCTTCTTCTACAACTCGTGACTCCAGCGCTACCTCTCTTGGTGGTGCTACCACCACTAATATGGAACTTAACCTGCCTATTTCCCAATGCAGGCGTGCCAGTTGCGCCACTTCCCTGGCATTATCCAGCCTTATGCTTACCTTTTCCCCACTGCTCACCGAATAGAAAGCCGGAAAGTCATCCGTCCCATAACCTACCACTGGCACACCATAGGTTTCCAATACCTCCAAGGTAGCGGGTATATCCAGGATGGCCTTTGCACCTGCGCAAATCACCACCAGCTGAGCATCAGCCAGTTGCCCCAGGTCGGCAGATACATCGATTGCCGCTTGCCGGTGCACTCCGCCAATACCTCCGGTGGCGAATACCCTGATTCCTACCTGCCTGGCAATCGCCAGCGTCCCCGCAACTGTGGTCCCGCCGCTTTTTCGCTGGAGCACCGCGCCTGCAATGTCGCGGCTGCTGATCTTGATCATTTCTTTTGCCTGTGCCAGCCATCCAAGCTCCACCCCATCCAAACCGATCCGGATAACTCCATTCAGGATGGCAATGGTAGCAGGAATACAATCTTTTCCCCTGATGATCTCTTCCAGGTTATTCGCCAGCTTTTCATTATCTGGGTACGGCAATCCATGAGTGATCACCGCAGATTCTAACGCCACGATGGGTGCGCCTTTTTCGAGCGCTTCATTGACTTCAGGTTGGATTACGAGATGGTCACTATGCCAGTTGGTCATATATCTTCTCTAGCGAAAGGTCAGGTACGACTGCGCCTCGATAGGCTAAAGTCAAAGATGCAGCAGCCACCCCCAGCCGCATGGCATC
This sequence comes from uncultured Anaerolineaceae bacterium, assembly GCA_964385625.1. GTDB lineage: Bacteria > Chloroflexota > Anaerolineae > Anaerolineales > UBA4823 > FEB-25. Next base: position 1,735 of record CAYLPS010000055.1, read on the forward strand.
ATCGATTGGCATCTGGTTCAGCAGCCCGAATAAAACCGCTGCGGTGAGCGCGTCTCCTGCACCTGTAGGATCGATGATTTCAGTGCGCACCGGCGGCACGAATCCACTGGTTTCTGAGGTGGCGTAGCACACTCCTAATTCAGCCATAGTGATGACCGCAATTTCCACACCCTGGCTCACCATGCACTTGGCTGCGTTTATGGCTTCTCGCCGGGTGCTCGGCGCGAATTTTCGATTACACAGGACTGAGGCTTCCCCACTATTGGGTACAGTCAGGCGCAGGTAGGGCAGGTATGGGATTAATTTGTGTGCTAATAGCTCTGAAGTAGGGTCGGCACAGATGGGTAAGCGCGCCCGTTTGGCAATCGATACGATCGTTCGCAGGGTTTTTTGGGGCAGGTTGGCATCAAGAAATAATAGTGAGGCTTGTTCGAACAGCTCTTCATGCTCGTGGATATAGTCCGGGGTCAATTCCGACAGCACACGCATATCATCCAGGCCGTATTCTAATCTCCCCTCACCATCCAAAACCGCCAGGTACGATCCAGTCGGGTAATGCCTGGAATACATCACGGCATCCACATTCGCCCCTGCATCTGCGATTGCCTTGATAAGGCGGCCTCCCCACTCATCGTTACCCACCACGGTGAGCATGTTCACCGGCGTGCCCAGGTGGAGCAAGTTTTCCGCCACATTGCGCGCCGCGCCCCCGAACGATAGCCTGATTTGCGACGGGTTGGAAGTGTGCGGTAATAAGCTGGATTTTACCTTACCTACCATGTCCCAACCTGCCGCGCCGATCACCAGGACGGGAAAATCAGGAGCCTCGATCATGTCATTCATCATAGATTCCCTCTATATTTAGCGAGCAGGAATATTTTACCGGATATTTCCTCTTTAGGGTGATTCTCTATAAATAAGTTGCTTGCTTATTTTGCCTTGCTCAGATCCAGGTCAGCACGATTGTTCCACTCACCCATACATTGATTATTGGTACAATTAACCTCGAAAGGGTGCATGGGTAAGGTATGTCAGATTTTCATGGGAAAGGTAAGGTTGCTCTTATCAAAACTACCCCAGCTACGGTGCTCGATGATATCGAACGCTTGATGCAGCTGGCAGGTTTTGAGCAAGCCCTGCCACATGGCATTCGCACTGGCTTGAAAATTAACATCTCCTGGCAAACCTGGTACCCGGCCTGCTCATCTACACCCTGGCAAATCGAGGGCGTCATCCGCGCCCTGCAACGTGCGGGCTACGATGACCTGATCGGCATCCACAACGACACAGTGGTGGTGAATACTGCCCATGGAGAACAAAATAACAAGCACAAGCTGGTTACCGATCAATACCATGTCCCCTGTATTTATACCTACGACCCCTCAGTGCATTGGGTGCAGTACCACCCCAAGACGCCCTTCCTGGTCCTGGACAAAATCTACCCGGAGGGCTTGTTTATTCCTCAGCCTATGCTTGGCATAAACATCATCCAGCTTCCCACGGTCAAAACACACGTGTTTACCACCATTACCGGGGCGATGAAAAATGCCTTTGGTGGTCTCCTCGGCCGCAACCGCCACTATACCCATGGTCTGATCCATGAGACCCTGGTAGATCTGTTACAAATCCAGCAGGATATCCACCCTGGCATCTTCGCCGTAATGGATGGCACTTTCTCCGGTGATGGTCCTGGGCCGCGTGCCATGCGCTGGCATGAGACGGACGTGCTGCTTGCCTCTGCCGATCAGGTGGCCATCGATGCAGTAAGTGCCAGGCTGCAAGGTTTTGACCCGTTGAGTCTCCCGTTTATTCGCCTGGCTCATGAGAAGGGCATGGGCATTGGAGATCCATCTCAAATTGAGATCCTTGGTGAGCCCGAGCTCGCCAACACCAGCTGGGGTTTTGTCCAGGAGGATACCTTTGCCAGCCGCGGCCAGAATATGATCTACCATGGCTGGTTGCATACCTTTGAAAAACCGCTGCTCCGAAGTCCGATTGTCCCCTGGGCTTATTTCGCCAGTAACTTCTACCATAATGTTTACTGGTACCCATTCATCGGCCGCCAGCGTGTGAAGGCCGCCTTACAGACCAAGTGGGGCGAATTATTCCAATCCTATGGCGATGGCCAGGTGGTCATGCCCGGTATGGAGCCGAAAACCGTCCTACAAGCCGTCGCGGGCATCGCTCTATTCCTGGCAGGGTTGGTCTGGGCAATACTTCACTTCACACCTCGAAACAAATAGGCTTGATCATACCCGATAAAAAAATCCAGATTCTCGTTAACCACACGAAAGATTTAATCGCATCGTAAACCCACGAAAATGGGCTTCTTTTTATTTGTAAACTGCGGCTTCAGTCGTCATATTCTCAATAATTCGGATCAACAATTCCCAATCCTCGATTCCTCCCAATATAATGTATTCTTGTTGTCCTATGAGTCACGCGTGGTTTGCTTTTCTTTTTCCTTGCCTTCTTCCGCAATTCAGGTAAAATTATCTCCATGGGGCGGTGGCGGAATAGGCAGACGCAGCAGACTTAAAATCTGCCGGTGGTAACACTGTGTGGGTTCAAGTCCCACCCGCCCTATACGGCAGGCTTTGGGGGGTAATCTACCAGCTTAATTATTTTCTAAGCATTTTTTGGTTAATTCTTCGCCGCCTCAGTGTATGATCGATGCACACCTTGAGTGATTCTCAGGTGCTCATAATGTCTGCCATTCACGATCAATGGGAAATTTTCGGACTGGCAGATTGCAAGTTTGATCAAGATAAGGAAGCGGGGATAATGGAAGTTGATAATGACAAAAATCATCGCGAAAAACGTGATCATATTGAATGGGTTTTCGTGATATTTGGGAGCGGATCGGTTTTATTTACCATTACATATTGGATCCTACGGGTTAGCTCGTATAGTTATACAGATGTGATTTACCTGGCCGCTGATGATGCTTATGGAAAATACTTTGGGGCAGCCTTCGATATGGTTTGCGGCATCCTACCGGCGCTACTTATTGGCCTGCCAATGCTCATCCGGGCTTTCTGGTTCTCAATCCAGAAAAATAACCGCTCGCCAATTTCCATTCAAGAAGGCGCTCAATCGGATGAGATGGATTCCGAAACGAATCCATAATCCTCACTATTGATGGCAGCCTGTAAGTAATCGTGTAAAAATAGAAAAATGCCCTGACCTTCAGCGATCGGTTAATAGATCGTTTGACTTTATCGGTCTTGGATTCCTGTTTTACGCCATAAACTCATCATGCGTAGATCGCAATCTATTACATCCTCCTGACTCTATGTAATCAATGGAATTCACTGGTCTAATAATTTCAAGAAATGCTCTCCCACCTTCTGCTTCCCCCATGGTTTCCCGCCAGCTTATAAATTATAATTTACCTGAAAATCGATTTACACGAAGGAGTGGTGGAAAAAAATGACCCCAAAACCGTACATCCCTGAATCTGCTATGGCAATTCAGGCACATCCAGATGATATCGAGTTCACTTGCGTTGGCACGTTGGCGCGTTGGGCTAAAGCAGGGGCGCGCGTGATATATGTGCTGTGCACCAGCGGAGACGTTGGGATTGACCAGCCCGGTATGACGCGTGAAAAAGCTGCTCAGATACGGGAGGCAGAATCGCTGGAGGCAGCCCGTATTGCTGGCGTGAACCAGGTTGTCTTCCTGCGCGAACCCGATGGGCTCTTGCAGCCTAACCTTGAATTGCGCAAAAAGCTGGTCCGTGAGATCAGAAGATATCGCCCCGAGGTCATTGTCACTGGTGATCCTACCATAGTTTGGTCGGGTGATGATTATATCAATCACCCTGATCATCGCGCGGCTGCCATGGCTGCTTTGGATGCTACTTTCCCTGCCGCTGGTCAGCCAAATTTGTTCGAAGAGCTGGCTCAAGAGGGGCTCACCGCCCATAAAGTACGTAAAGTTTACGCCCATGTTTGGGATAAAGCCGATGTTTTTATCAATATCGAAGAAACCATAGATTTGAAAATTGCTGCTTTACGCGCCCATAAAAGCCAGCTTAAAGATTGGGATCCTGAGCCCATGCTGAAGGAATGGGCCAGTAATGCCGCCAAAGGGAAAGAAATGCAGTATGCTGAAGCGTTCAAAGTGGTGACCCTGGTTGACGATGAGTCCTGGGAAAAGAAAACCACGAAATAATATCTTTTAACTAAGGATCTGGTAAATATCCGGAAAAAATGTCTACCACCACAAGAACAGTTTTTATGGGCTCTCCTGAATTCGCTGAGCCGGTGTTACGGAAGCTTGCCTCTCATTACCAGGTTATCGGCGTGGTAACCCAACCCGACCGCCCCTCAGGCCGGGGTCAAGTCCTCACCTTTCCTCCGGTAAAAATCCTGGCGAAAGAGCTAAACCTGCCCCTCATCCAACCCCATAAGCTAAGTGAGCCAGGTGCACTTCAACAGCTTCAGCGCTGGGCACCGGATATAATTGTTGTGGCTGCCTTTGGTCAAATCCTCCGTCCTGTGATCCTTGATCTGCCTAAACACGGCTGCATCAATGTGCATGCCTCTCTTCTCCCTCGTTGGCGTGGAGCGGCTCCCATCCAGGCAGCCATCCTAAATGGTGATGAATATACCGGTGTCACCATTATGCGCATGGATCCCGGCATCGATACTGGCCCGATATTGAGTCAAAGGTCATTACCCATTGCCCAAAATGACACTGGCGAGAGATTGTCTGTAAAATTATCCAATTTGGGTTCTGATTTGCTCATTGAAACCCTCCCTGCTTATTTATCGGGGCATTTGATGTTGAAAGAGCAGGATAGCACCCACGCCACCTACGCCCCCATGCTCAAGAAGGAGGATGGCCTCTTGGATTTTGGCTTGCCAGCCATTGACCTTGACCGCCAGGTTAGGGCATTCAATCCCTGGCCTGGCACCTTCATGGAATGGAATGGCCAGATTTTAAAGGTCCATCATGTTCATGTAGTCAACCAACCCACCGATAAACCCGGCAAACACCTCGTCATTGATGGTACACCGGCAATCACCACCGCACAAGGTATCCTGGTCTTGGATGACCTTCAACTGGCAGGAAGGAAAATTCAAACCGGCCAGGAATTTTTACGCGGGATAAGAAACTGGTAAGGATGCACCAGCCTTAAAATGGTTAGCCAGGATCTTCATACCACAATTTATCATATTACCTTGCTCAGGCATGGTGAATCGCAAGGTAATTTTGAAGGTCGTCACCAGGGTCAGGCTGATTATCGATTAACCGGTCGAGGGAAGGAACAGATCAGGTTATTGTTGGAAAGGTGGGTTTATGAGAGAAAGCTATTTGATCTGGTAATTTCGAGTCCTTTGCCGCGCGCCATCGAAACTGCGGAGATCATAGCTGATGGATTGAATATTCCCTTGAAACCGGAACCTTTATGGATGGCGCGTGATAATGGAGTGCTGGCTCGTTTGAGTCCTGAAGAAGTGCAGCAAACGGTGCCTGAGCCGGTTTTTATTAATCCTTACCAGCCCGTCGGACAGACCGGTGAAAGCCTCTGGCAGTTGTATTTACGAGCTGGGAGTGCCATTCAAAATATCCTGGATAATCCACCCGGTAATTACCTGGTTGTCTCTCATGGTGGCATTCTCAATATGTCCATGTATGCAATATTAGGCATCCATCCCCAGCCAAAATTATATGGTCCTAGGTTTCGGTTTAGCAATTCGGCATTCGCCACGCTCACCTATACACCCGCTTCTCACCGCTGGCTGGTGTTGGGGGTAAATGACCATTCACACTGGGATTATACCGAGTGATGGCTATGTATTTCATTACCCTGTTAAGGCACGGTGAATCGGAGGGAAATTCGTCGGGAGTGATCCAGGGGCAATCAGATTATCCCCTCACTCAAACAGGTATAAAGCAAGCCAAAGAATTAGCCTCAGATTGGAAATTAAACCACACTAGCTTTGACCTGATCATCAGTAGTTCTTTGTTGCGCGCATCACAGACTGCTGAAATTATCGCTGATTCTTTACAGGTTCCTATAGAATTCGATCCTGCCTGGAAGGAACGAAATTTCGGAAGTTTGCAGGGCATCAGCTTGCAGGAAATTAACCAGGATGTTGATTTCTTCCACCCCTACCAGCCTATCGGAGGTAGTGGGGAAAGCCAGCTTGACCTTTTCATACGTGCTGGGCAGGCGTTACAAAATATTTTACGGCGATCACCAGGCTCATATTTGATCATCTCCCATGGCGGCATTTTGAATAAAGCCTTATATGTAATTATGGGCATTACACCCCAAGGTCACTACAACAGCCCCATCTTCCATTTTGGTAATACTGGCTATGCGCAGTTCCGCTATAATCCCGATTCGCACCAGTGGGCTGTCCTGTGCTTGAATAACCGTGGTTTCCTTTCGCCCCAATCGGATCACAAACTGTGGCATCAAGATTGAATTGGTTGGTCTACGGCGCCGGCGCCATCGGTACTTATATCGGCAGCAGCTTAATGCTCCACGGCCAAAAGGTTGTTTTTCTCGAGCAGCCCGATGCCGCTGCACAGCTCAGCGAGCGAGGCCTTAAGTTAAATATTGGTGGGCAAGATTATCGTATCCTTCATCCCCAGGTCTTTTCTACCCTTATGGATGCACTGGCATTCTCTACGTATGATGTCATCATTTTTGCTCTCAAATCATACGACACCATCAATGCCCTCCAATCGATGCGCCCCTATGCAGCAAATCTTCCACCCGTCCTTTGCCTGCAAAATGGTGTCGAAAATGAAACTACCATTGCCAGCGTATTGGGAAAACACAGGGTGATTGCCGCCACCATCACCAGCTCAGTACGCCGCCGAGCCGCCGGGGATATTGTCCTCGAACGCTCGCGTGGCGTGGGAATTTCAGCCGGTCATCCACTTTCGTCTGCCATTGCGGCTGCCTTATCAGATGCAGAAATGAATGTGCTTTTATTTTCTTCTACGATGGCGATGAAATGGTCAAAAATGTTGACCAACCTCCTGGCGAATGCCTCTTCCGCCATACTCGCCATGACTCCCCTGGAGATATTGTCGCATCCAGGCCTCTATCGCCTTGAAATTGATCAGTTGCGTGAAGCCATCGCTGTCATGCGTGCCCAGCACATCCATCCTGTCAACCTCCCCGACACACCTGTACGCAGCTTCGCTTGGATCGTTCAGCATCTACCCCCCATCTACTCTCAACCGCTCCTCTCACACTTCGCCGGTAAAGGCAGAGGCCAAAAGATGCCTTCCTTCTACCTTGACTTGCATTCAGGTAGCGGAAAAAGCGAGGTGGATTACCTCAATGGTGCCGTAGTGCGTTTTGGAGAGCGCCTGGGCATTCCCACGCCCGTGAATCTTTGGCTCAACCAGACGCTCCTCAGCCTGACCACCGGTAGCTTGCCGCTAGATAAGTATACTCATCACCCAGAAGAATTCCTGGGCGATGCCCATTTATTAATACCTAACGCTTGATGAATCAATTCAGCGGATGACACCGTAATAAAGTGGTAGAGGTTTCACCGGTTGGTCACTCCACCGGTGTGCGGCGAGCATTTTTTGAATCGCCACATCTAATTTTGTCTCATCATTGGCGTGGATGGTGAACAAGGGCTCTCCTTTGCGCACCAGGTCGCCTACTTTATGCGCCACCACAACCCCTACCGAGTGATCGATCGTATCTCCTTTTTCCTCTCTTCCACCACCAAGGAACACCGCCACCTCCCCGGCATTGCAAGCATTAATTTCCGCAAGGGTACCGTTTCGTGGTGAGTTTATCGTCTGTATCAGCCTGGCCTTTGGGAATCTGTCCGGTTCGTCCACATACCTCACGTCTCCGCCCTGCGCTTGTACCAGCTCCCGGAACTTAACCAACGATTTCCCCTCGGCTAAGGCGTTTTCTGCCATCTGCTTTCCTTGCATCTCGTCTCTTGCCAGCCCACCCAGCGCCAGCATATGACCGGATATATCCAGGCAATGCTCACGGAAATCTGCCGGGCCACCACCGTTTAGCGTATCTATCGCCTCGAGCAGCTCCAACGAGTTGCCCACTGACTTGCCCAACGGCTGGTTCATATCGGATAAGACCGCCACAGTTTTCCGCCCCACCATCTTCCCGATTTCTACCATTAATTCTGCCAGCTCTCTGGCATCCTTCAGGTTGGTCATGAATGCGCCTATACCCACCTTCACGTCCAGTAAAATCGCCTGGGCTCCGGCCGAGATCTTCTTGCTCATTATAGATGAAGCGATTAATGGGATGGAATCCACCGTACCGGTGACATCTCGTAATTCATATAATTTCCCATCCGCGGGTGCCAGGTCTGCGCTCTGACCTGTCAGCACAATACCGATGCTTTTTAGCTGCTCGATGAATTCTTCAGTGGATAGGTCACACCTGAAGCCTGGGATTGATTCAAGTTTGTCCAGCGTGCCGCCGCTGAACCCCAACCCCCTACCCGACATTTTGCCCACCGCTAACCCGCATGCTGAAACGGTCGGTGCCACCACCAGGCTGGTTTTATCTCCCACGCCCCCTGTTGAATGCTTATCGACCGTTATCGGCACAGCTTTAGAAAGATCGAGCACTTCCCCCGAGTGCGCCATTGCCAGGGTTAGCTCCTTGGTCTCCTGCGAGCTCATTCCATTCAACTGTATTGCCATTGCCAGGGCAGCAGCCTGGTAATCGGGGATATCCCCGCGACAATATCCCTGGATAAAAAAATCTATCTCTTCTTTTGAAAGTTCACCATGATCTCTTTTCTTGACAATAATATCTACAATGCGCATGGTCATTTTCTCCGCGGAATGCCACTCATTATAACTCAGTCGCTGACTCCCGGCTTTCCACCAAAACATTCATTTGGGTAAATATTCCACCAGCATAGATCGCACTTGTTTCCAAATTTCGTCGAACATATTCACGGTCAGGCGTCTTGTTTGAGTATTTTGCTGGCTGGGATGGTACGAGGCAATCAGCCAGGGTCCCGCTTCTCCGATCTGGTAAACACTTCCATGTCTGAACTCAAAGCGTGGCACATCCACCTCCCATCTGCGGTAGACTTTCAGGATGTTATCGAAAGCAATCCTGCCGAGTGCCACGAATCCCTGCAGGTTTTTCATTAAACCTATCTCTCGCTCTAGGTAAGGCCTGCAGTTGGCAATTTCCACTGCATTCGGCTTGTTTTCAGGCGGTGCGCACCTGCATACCGCTGAGATCAACATATCGTGCACCACCAATCCGTCATCCCGGCTGTAACACTCCGCCTGGTTGGCAAAGCCTGCACGATGCAATGCAGCGAATAGGAATACCCCCGATGCATCCCCGGTGAACATCCTGCCCGTCCGGTTCGAGCCATGCGGACCAGGCGCCAGCCCCACCGCCAAGACCCTGCCCCCGATATCTCCAAAGGCTGGCACAGGTCTTCCCCAATACACCCAATTCATGTATGCCTTTTTTTTCTTCCGCGCTACCATCTCCCGGTATTCAACCAGTCGAGGGCATTTCCGGCACTGGATAATCGTTTGGTTCAGGCTTTCAATCTCCATGAAATTCATCGATCCTTCAATACATACGCCATCTATACCTAAATAATCAGCATGGCATCGCCAAATGAGTAAAAGCGATAACCCTCATGTTTAGCGATTTCATACGTTGACAATATCCTTTCGCGGCCGGCAAATGCGCTCACCAGCATGATCAATGTTGAGCGTGGTAAGTGAAAATTCGTAATCATTCCCTGGACGATTTTAAATTGGTATCCGGGTAAGATAAACAGGCTGGTTGGTCCCTCGAATGCCATTAGCTTCCCGTCTCGCACCGCGCTCTCTAATGTGCGAATGCTCGTAGTTCCAACTGCGATGACTCTGCCGCCTTCTTCCTTTGCCTGGTTGACCTGGTCTGCGCTTTCCTGAGTGACCTGGCACCATTCGGTATGCATCACATGATCCTGTGGGTCATCTTCGTTCACCGGGGCGAAGGTATCCAGTCCTACGTGAAGCGTGACTGTGGCAAAGCGCAATCCCCTGGTTTTCAGCTCCTCCATTAGCTCGCGGGTGAAGTGCAACCCCGCGGTGGGTGCTGCGGCTGAGCCTGATGTCTTGGAATACACCGTCTGGTAGCGCTCGGGGTCTTCTAATCGCTGGTGGATATAAGGTGGTAAAGGCACATGTCCTATATTTGCGAAAAAATCCTCCACCGGCTCACTAAAGTGCACTAGCCTTCGTCCACCTTCCAGTACTTCCACAATTTCTGCCTGGGGTGTCTGCTTCCCTGGATTGATGGGCTCCACTTGCAGCTGTTTTCCGGTTATCAATCCCTTTCCACCCACCAGGGCTTCCCAGGTGAGTTGGTCTTTCTTTCTCAGCAGCAAGATTTCTATCCTGCCCCCGCTTGGCAGTTTCCTTCCAAACAGGCGTGCTGGGATAACGCGAGTTTCATTAACAACAAGGACATCGCCACTCTTGAGGAATTTCCCGAGATCCTTGAATACTGAATGGTGGATGTGCCCATTTTCCCGATCTAGCACCAATAACCGTGACTGATCTCGCTGCTCAAGTGGTTTCTGGGCGATAAAGCTCGCCGGCAAGTCATAATCAAAATCTGACGTGCGCAAGTTGAGCTTTCCCTTATTTTCGCCCGATAAAGCGAGAGAGCAATGTTAGGATGATGCTCAACACGATGGATAGCAGGATCGAAGTTGCCAGTGGGATGACGCAGGTATAGCCCTTGCCCTGGAAAGTGAAATCCCCCGGTAGCCGGCCCAACGGCAAGTTTAAGCGTGATGCCAGGTAAAGAAGCCCGCCAATCACCAGGAAAACCACGCCAATGATCAGGAAAATCTTGGCGAAAGTGGGTAGCATTTGGTTTCCTTTATGTCTGTCGAACAAGGGGAGTATCTCAGAACAATTTTTGCTGGTTTTCTACCGGCATGCTGATCCCCAGGTGCTCATATGCCAGAGCTGTGGCCACCCGACCATGTGAAGTACGTTCCAGGTAACCCAGCTGAAGCAGGTAGGGCTCCACTACATCCATGATCGTATCCGGCTCTTCGCTGATCGAAGCAGCGATCGTGCTCAGACCCACCGGTCCACCTCGATATTTTTCGATCACTGTCATCAGCACCATCCGGTCCAGCTCATCCAGGCCCATCAGGTCCACGTTGAGCAGGTTAAGCGCTTCTCTGGCGCTTTTGCGATTAATCGTGCCATCCGAGCGCACTTGCGCAAAATCGCGCACTCTGCGTAATAATCTCAATGCCACCCGGGGTGTTCCCCTGCCGCGTTGCGCAATTTCATCCACGCCCTTATCATCCGCAGGCACATTGAGGGTTTTACACGCTCGCCATACGATCTTGCGCATCGCTTCCATTTCATAAAAATCGAGGTGATACACCGCTCCAAAACGTGCCCGCAAGGGTGCAGTGAGCAATGCCAGGCGGGTAGTTGCTCCAATCACTGTGAAGCGCGGCAGCTTCAAGCGAATCGATCGTGCCGACGGGCCTTTGCCGATCACGATATCCAGCGCGTAGTCCTCCATAGCCGGGTACAGCACCTCTTCAACTGCTCTGCCCAGCCTGTGCACCTCATCGATGAACAGGATATCCCCCGCTCGCATATTGGTGAGAATAGCGGCTAAATCTCCCGGTCTTTCAATAGCCGGACCCGAAGTGACTTTGATATTGACGTTCATCTCGTTAGCCAGTACATGCGCCAGGGTAGTTTTACCCAGCCCGGGGGGGCCATAGAATAAGACGTGGTCCAGCGGGTCACCTCTCTGGCGGGCAGCTGCAATCAGAATCGCCAGGTTTTCTTTCACTCGCTCTTGCCCAATCAGGTCATTTAAAGTTCGCGGCCGTAACGCCATATCGAGACGGTCATCAACTTGTGGATCGGGGTTTATCAGGCGCGTGGGTTTATCATTCATAAGCGTGATTATAACCGAAACACAATACGTACTATAATTCCATCATCCTTATTTGGAGCAAAAACCATGCCCAATATCTTCCCTTCCATCCATCCACTGGTTGCGCATAAATTATCCCTGCTGCGCGATAAAAATACCGAACCCAAGAAGTTTCGTGAGCTCACCCGTGAGCTGGCTACGCTTCTGGCTTATGAAGCCACCGATGACCTGATCCTTTATCAGACCAGCATCGATACCCCGCTGGCAACCACCACCGGTAAAGTGCTATCTGAAAAAATATGCCTGGTGCCCATTTTAAGAGCAGGGTTGGGTATGGTCGAGGGCGTCTGGCATCTCATGCCCTCCGCAGAAGTCTGGCATATCGGCCTGTATCGTGACGAGCACACCCTCAAGCCAGTTGAGTATTATAAAAAAGTGCCCATCGATCCCGATGTATCGGTTTGCCTGATTCTCGATCCCATGCTAGCCACCGGTGGTTCTGCCGTGGCCACCGTCGATATCCTCAAACGTTGGGGCGTTCGCAAGATCAAGTTTGTGGGCATCCTGGCAGCCCCTCAGGGCATCGAGAATCTCCAGAATCACCATCCAGATGTTCATATCCACATCGCTGGCATCGATGAAACCCTGAACCAGCGCGGTTACATTCTTCCGGGGCTGGGTGATGCCGGTGATCGCCAGTTTGGCACGGGTTAGCGATATACACCTGATTGCTTATTGACTATGTGGAAATGTATCCTGCTGAGGCTGTGATGTTGGCCCGCGATTCTTCCCCACCACCTGGAACCACAGCGCTCCGCCTGCAATTCCCAATCCCGCCATCCACACGATATTAAATACACCAGCAAGCACTCCAATCACAAGCTGGTAGGTCAGGATTTGCGCCTGTGTCAAGTTAATATTTGTGATGTATAACGACCTGGCGAACGATTCGATCATTGCTGGAGTGACGGTCATCCCGTTGATGATCCCGCCTATCAGGCTGCCGAAAAAACCAATTCCTGCTGCAATCGCCGCTGCAATCGCTCCTTTTTGGATGCTTTCACCTGAGCTGGCCGGTTTATCATAACTGCACGCTACGTACCCGGCTGCCAACCCAATCACCAGCCCCAGGCATGGCGCGCAGAGCGGGGTGATGATGATCGCTGAGCCAAGGACAAGAATAAACGTTGCTGCGCCAAAGATCAACCCTGATTTCGTCATGCCATTACTCCCTGCTCCCAATAGTATCTAGTAGACACACCCGCCATGATAATTATAGCAGGCAATCATCCAGGAATTTTCCTGGCTGGATAAATCTTATCCCGAAGCAATGGTCAGAAATCCTGTGCGCTGGGTTTGAAAATCGAGAAATTCGTAATATGTTTGTAAATTTGATGATCTATCGCTGATTTGTAATTTGACACGATGAGTAAATTCGTTACCGCTATATTCCATACCCACCCCATTTTAATGTTTCATCTGGTATGATTTATCCAATTGGTTAAGCCATGCGTTGTCGTAAATGTGACCAAAAAGCTAGTATCAACATGCGCCATCATAAGCTGGCGCTTTGCCGTGATCACTTCCTGGAATGGGTTCTCGCACAGGTGGAGCGATCTATAAAGAAATATCACATGTTCACGCATCAGCAACGGATACTGGTTGCCATCTCGGGCGGTAAAGACTCTCTTTCTTTGTGGGACATTTTGCTTCGCCTGGGATACTCCGCCGATGGGATATACATTAACCTGGGTATCGATGCCGGGGTTGATTATTCAGCCAAATCTCTCGATTTCGCCCGTTCTTTCGCAGATTCTAACCAGGCACGACTGCATGTCATTGATGTCAAAGCCGTGTATGGCGAAACGATCCCCGAATTGGCTATGCGCACAAACCGCGGCCACTATAAACCGTGCTCCGTGTGCGGGCTTGCCAAGCGCCACATCATGAATCAGTTCACCAGCTTGCACCATTATGACGTCTTGCTCACCGGCCATAACCTCGATGATGAAGCTGCCATCTTATTTGGCAATGTCTTGCACTGGATGGGCTCTTACCTGGTCCGCCAGGGTCCGGTGCTGGAAGCTGACCGGCCTGGATTGGCGCGCAAGGCTAAGCCCTTGTGTCGCATGTACGAGCGTGAGATGGCAGCCTATGCTTTTCTGCGTGGCATCCCATATATCCAAGATGAGTGTCCTTTTGCCGAAGGCTCAACTTCCATATATCATAAACAGCTTTTGGATAAGCTCGAGGCTGACCGGCCTGGCGCTAAGCTGGATTTTTACCTGTCATTTTTACAGGCCCGGAAGGATGGGCTCTTCTCACCTGCCATCGACCATCAGTCGGATATCGTTCACCCCTGCCCTGAATGTGGCCAGCCCACTTCCGCGCCCGGCTTATGCACCTTCTGTCGCATGTTGGCAAAATCAGGCAACTTACCATCGATAAATGAGATGGACCTGACATGACCACTTCTGCCGTTCCAGGGAGAGCCGAGTACCGTAATTATCGCTACCTGGATATCATCACTGCTGTTTTTGTCACCGTCTTGGTAGTCAGCAACATCGCTTCTTCTGCCAAGATCGTCGATTGGGGCATCAACATCTTTGGCGTGCGCATGGCCTTCGACGCCGGCACGCTGCTCTTCCCAGTCAGCTACATCTTTGGCGATATTCTCACTGAAGTATATGGGTACAGGCGTTCCAGGCGGGTGATATGGACCGGTTTCTTCTGCCTGGGATTGAGCTCGCTCGTGTTTGGAGTCGTGCGCTTATTACCTGGCGAAGCTACCTGGCAACAATATGCAGGCCAGGATGCCTATAATGCCATCCTCGGTGGGATGAGCAGCGGCGGTATCGTGCTTGCCAGCTTATTGGGCTATTGGACCGGTGAGTTTTCTAATTCCTTCACCCTGGCACGCATGAAAATCCTCACCCAGGGTCGCTGGCTGTGGACGCGTACCATCGGCAGTACCCTGGTGGGCGAGCTGGTCGATTCGATGATTTTTATCTTGGTGGCATCCATATTCAAGATTTTTCCGTGGAGTTTGTTCCTCACCCTGCTGATGACCAACTACCTCTTCAAATGCTCGATCGAAGCCCTGATGACTCCCGTCACCTACCTGGTGGTCAATAGCCTTAAGCGTCGTGAAAACGAAGATTATTACGATCGCGGCACTGATTTTTCCCCGTTTCGAATATGATAATAAGAATGCCGCCAACGGAATTGGCGGCACTCATCCTCTCCTCCTTCTTTCTATCTCAAAAAAACATCAGCCCATCTTTTGTACTGCAACCTGCCGACGATCGCCATTGATCTATTCAAACTCTTTCCACTAATTTATGCCAGCTCCAGGTATCTCTCCACTTCCCAATCGGTCACCTTGATGCGGTATTCTTCAATCTCTTCCTGTTTCGCCCGTTTGAATGCCTCGTAGATGATTTCTCCAAGGGCGCTTTTAATGACCAGATTATCTTCCAGGTCGTGTAATGCTTCTTCTAAAGAGCCCGGCAGCTCGGTCACTCCCAACCTGTGCCTCTCAGCGGGGGTAAGCTCATACACATTGACCTGGTTCAAAGGTTTAGGGCACTCGAGATTTCGGTCAATACCATCCAGGGCTGCAGCCAACATGGCAGTGAAGGCCAGGTAAGGGTTAGTGGAAGGATCTGGATAGCGTAATTCTGCCCGCGTGGAATGATTCCTCCCCTCCGACCATTTCGGGATGCGGATTAGTGCTGAGCGGTTGATTTGCGCCCAGCCAATGTACACCGGAGCTTCATATCCAGGCACCAGGCGCTTATATGAATTGACTGTAGGCGCTACGATAGCCGTCATGGCGCGTGCATGTGCCAACTGGCCCGCAATAAAATGATATGCGATCGGAGAGAGGTGAAACGCGTCATTGGGATCTGAAAACAGGTTGTTGCCTTGCATGTCGAATAATGATTGGTGAACATGCATGCCTGAGCCATTGATCCCAAATATGGGCTTTGGCATGAAAGAAGCGATCAATCCATGCTGTGCTGCGATGGCCTTCACGGTGTATTTCAGGGTCAACACGTTATCTGCCGTACGTAAAGCATCATCGAAGCGAAAATCAATTTCATGCTGTCCCAACGCCACCTCATGGTGCCCGGTTTCCACTTCCAGCCCCATTCCCTCCAACGCATCCATCAGCTCGGTGCGTACCATTACGGCATCATCATTGGCCGAAAAATCGAAATAACCGCCCACATCATGGGGCACCGGGTGGATATTCTCGTGCCCGTTACCTCCTCGGAACAGGAAGAACTCGGGCTCTGGGCCTACATTAAACTTCCAACCACGTCCTGCCAGTTTCTCTAACAATCGCTTGAGTGTGCCACGCGGATCGCCGGGAAAAGGCTTCCCATCCGGCTGGTAGATCTCGCAAAAAATGCGTGCCCGCCTCAGCTCGGGCAGTGTCCAAGGTAGCACCGCATAGGTAGCAATGTCAGGCACCAAGTGCATATCGCTTTCCTGGATGCGGGCAAAGCCCTCCACTGACGAGCCATCGAACCATATCCCATCCTCCAATGCCCGCTCCAACCGTGCGCTTGGGATATCCACACTTTTTACCATGCCCATCACGTCGGTAAATTGAAGTGAGATGAACTTCACCTCATCTTCTTTAACTTGCGCAAGCAATTGATTATTATCCATACATCCTCCATATTCGATGTTTCAATCAGGTGAGCTTTGGGATAGAACAATTGCGGGCTATTTTATCACACCCATGAACAATCACTAGTGTTCTTAATGAATGAATCAATGTATAAAAAGGAGATGAGATGCAAAACATTGCCATTATCACCAATACCGATCCCAGCCTTCCCATCACTTTGGCAGCCCTCAAAATTGCACAAGCCTTCACCTCTGAGCTTCGCAACCGCATACACTATCCTCAACAAATCTCCCTGGTGGAGCTTCCGCCGGGTTTATCCGTTCACTCCAGCTCGGGTATGGTGGGAATGTCATTCGTTGTAAAATAATAGAATGAAAATCATCACTCTGTTGACGGATTTCGGCCTCCACGATGGATACCCTGGCGTGATGAAGGGAGTCATCTGGAATATTGCTCCCCAAGCTCAGCTTGTGGATTTATGCCATGATATACCACCCCAGGCGGTCATGCAGGCAGCCCTATTGCTTGGTCGCTCGGCACCTTTCTTCCCAACGGGCACGATTCACCTCGCCGTGGTCGACCCAGGTGTTGGCACTTGGCGCCGTGCCATCGCTGCCAGTTTGGGAGAACACTTCTTCGTTGGGCCCGATAACGGATTGCTGACCCTGTTACTGGATAATGCCGAAAACGATCATCAGGTGGTTGAACTGGTCAACCTCGATAAACCTGCCTATTGGCGATCCGCAGTCTCAAAGACCTTTCATGGTCGTGATATTTTCGCCCCGGTTGCTGCCCACCTCGCCGTAGGGATACCTCTCGATCAAGTTGGCTCTCCCATCCATGATCCTATCCGTCTGGATATCCCCAGGCCAAAACGCACCTCTCATGGATGGAGTGGTCAGGTCCTCTACATCGACCATTTTGGCAACCTTTCTACCAATATCACCGCCAGCCATATCGGCTCATCTGGTGTGGTCATGGTAACCCTTCGGGACACCCGCATTACCGGTATGGCACAGACTTTCGGCGATTCACTGGCAGGCTCACTGATTACCCTGATCGATAGCTTTGGTGCCCTATCCATATCGGTGGTTAACGGCAGCGCTGCTGATTTCCTGCACGCCCAGGTAGGTGACCCGGTCGATGTACTCATCGACAATTGAAAAAAAACAGCTCCCTTCCAAGCATTGGGAATGGGGGATCAAGCAGAGAAGAGTAACTGATTACTTGCCAAATCACCCTCCCTTTGGTATCCTTAGGCGCTGGGAGTGGTTGAGTTCCGGTGGGCTCCCCGGTCTTCAAAACCGGTGGCGGGTCGCGTTGCGGGCCGCGGTGGGTTCGACACCCATCCACTCCCGCCTATTATTGTTAATGAAGATATAAGGATTGGTATTTATGTTACCCGATCAAAATGATCTCTATACGAAACAAGTGTCGCGTTACTTTAATATCCAGGATGTCACCTGGGGGAATGGAAAGGATAAGTTCTTGGTTCGTTACCGCGGCAAGTTAAGGGATTCCGACTCAGCTCAGGCTTATGACCAGCTAGCTCAAACCCTGCGCCCTCACAATGTCACCCCCCTGTTCCGCCATGATGGGAAAGACCAGGTTGTTTTATTAATCAACGGCGTCATCGCCCCCAAACCCACCAAAATGTGGGGTAATGTTGTCTTTTTCACCTTAACTGTCCTCAGTGTCATGTTCGTAGGAGCCAGTTATTCAGCCACTTTCATGCCTTCGTCACTGGCCGATTGGGTCAGGTTCACTCTGACAGGCTGGCCCTACGCCGTTGCCCTCATGGCCATTCTCGTCTGCCACGAGTTCGGGCATTACCTCGCAGGTCGCTATCACAAGACTGCCGTCACGCTCCCCTTTTTCATCCCACTGCCGGTCGGTCTCGGCACGCTGGGTGCCTTTATTCAGCTCAAGGAGCCGCCTAAAAATAAGCGCATCCTTTTGGATATTGGCCTGGCCGGGCCTTTGGCCGGGCTGGTCGTTGCCATCCCCTTTTTAATCTACGGTCTCTATCATTCACCCGTTGAGCAATTGCCAGCTCAGCTGCCGCTTATGCAAGGGTTTGAAGGCAACTCCATTTTTTACCTGTTCCTCAAATACGTCATCAAGGGTCAATTGCTTCCTCATCCTGCTACTTATGCAGGCTTGAGTCCGGTTTTTTACTGGCTGCGCTATTTCTTCACCGGCAGGCCGCTTCCCGCTGGTGGCGTGGATATAATCTTGAATCCCATCGCCTGGGCTGGATGGGTCGGCTTGCTTGTGACTTCGTTGAATCTCATCCCCGCCGGGCAGCTGGACGGTGGGCATATCATGTATGTGTTGCTGGGTAAGCGAACTTCCAAATTACTGCCTTTTATTCTCGTAATTCTGGTAGCATTAAGTTTTGTGTATTCTGGCTGGCTCTTATGGGCATTTTTGATCTTTCTCCTCGGTCGTTATCATGCTGAGCCTCTCGATGAGATCACACCCCTCGATCCCAAGCGCCGTGCATTGGCCGTTCTTGGAGTGCTCATTTTTATTCTGGTCTTCATGCCAGTCCCATTCTCTTAGTCATTCAGTCCCTGACCTCAATAAAAAACAGCCTGCAGCATATTTTCCTGCTACAAGCTGTTAATTAGATTAAGAATATTCCTTTTAGACTATCACATTTAATGATTTAATCTGCATTCCCAGATCTTAATCCTCTACTTCAGATATCAGATTTATCTCCATTCGACATTATTAATCTGTGGTCATGATCTTGCCTCGATCAATACCTCCGTGTGATCGATTGTCCCTGCCAGGCTGTACAGGGTGATGTCGAATTCCAACTCCCCACCTGATTTCCATCTTCTCATTCCCACGATATTTCCTGAGACATCATATGCCACCACCACCACCCAAAGCTGGGTGGGTGTAGCCATTTCTGCCGGCAGAGGCACTTCTCCTTTTACTTCTACCTGCATTCCATCTGCGCTAATCTCCACCTCATTCACCTCTGCCTCCAGGTCAAGGTAGCGAGGGTCGCCATCTGCCACTGCTATCCCGCTCAGCATTTCACCCTTCACCTGGTACTGGTCGGGTAGCGGAGGGGTGAAGTAAGCCATCAAGGGCATCGTGCTACCCGGTCTCAGGATATTGAGTGGAGCATAAGCCACCTGGCTGATCAGCAGCTGTCCACTCGGGCTATACAACCCGATCCATGCCGATAAATTCTCGATCGTCATTGCCTGGCTATTTTGGATTGCAACAATACACCACGCCCCACCATCTCCGGTCGGGTAACAGTCTGTCTGCTTGACATTCACCGCTACAGGGGTTGGAGATGGCTGCGCTTCTGGCGTCTTCTGGGTGATGGGGATAATCAGCTGCAGACCGGGTCCCATGTAATGTGGGTCCACATCAGGGTTGGCCGCTTGCAAGTCTCTCCAGTCGATCCCGAATTGGTACGCAATTTCTATCATCGTTTCGTCCCCCTTTAGCGTATAGATAACCGGTGTTGGCGTTGGCGATGGCGTTACCGGTACGGTGACCTTAATCGTGGCTGTTGGAACCGCTCTCGTGGGGGTGGTTGTCAGATAGGGGGTGATCAAGCCTGTCGGCGCTACTGTAGCCGTAGCTTGCGGCGAAGCCTGGCTGCAAGCACTGACTAAAATTAATATGATGACCAACAGGGGTGCGAATCTCCGCATCACGAATCATGATTATACCCAATGCTTGCTTCTTACAAAATGTGACTTGGGTTAATGAACTCCTGTTTAAACCATACTTATACTGCTTGCTATCATTCTTATGCTGTGCTAAACTTTATCAGATTATCCAATGGCTCAAGAAAAGATGTACCAGGCTGCCCTGGAAGCCATCGACCAGGGCCAAATTATCAGAGCACGCGACCTGTTCACCCGCCTGCTGCGCTCTGACTCCTCTAAAGCAGAGTACTGGCTTTGGATGAGCACCCTGGTGGATTCCAATCAGGAGCGGATTTTCTGCCTCGAATCCGCCCTGCGCGCCGACCCGGATAATGAAGCTGCCAAGCGTGGCCTTATCATCCTGGGTGCCCGCCAGGCCGGCAAAGAAGTTACTCCTGCCCCCCTCATCCATCGTAATTGGGAAAAAGAGCTCGAAGATGTCGCTGAGCCTCCCAGGTCTCTGTTCCGGCGTATCTGGGATAACCGCTATCTGCGATTTTCATCTTTCTTTGTGGCTGCGTTCATCGTTATTGGTTTGATCATCGGGAGCACCTATGGCATCACGCACCGTCAGCCCCCTGAAGAACCAGTGGTCATTTACAAAGTATCGCCCTTTCC
>CAYLPS010000056.1:0-22019 GCA_964385625.1 uncultured Anaerolineaceae bacterium
GGCACTCTACACCTCCAGGGACAAGCCACTTGCTTCAGCGGGTGGTAGTTGACTCCTTACTTCAAGTATCCGGCCAACCCCGGTAAATATGCGGGTTATCCCCAGCGCGATCACGATAGAAGCGAGTAGTGCAATATACTCAAAAGGTCCCATCAGTACCGTCCTCCATTCACTCTTGCTCGATTGAGTCCATCGCAGATAAATAGTTGGGCGTGGATCATGTAGCGGGGAAGTACTTTCTTGGCATCGATTGGGCCCAAATCCTCGTGGTTTGATGTTTAGACTATCTGATAACGGTTTCAGTGGCTACACCAGGGTTGGAAGGAAATAAATGGATACCAGAGCTTCGTAGACCGCAGCAACCAGCAGGATAGTGAAAACCCCGCAATATAAAATTCCCGTCTGCTGCAATCCCAGCAGATAGCCGCGCCGTGGTGAAGGCTCATCCACCTGACCAGGATGGAAGAAATTGCGCCATAGCAGGTAGGCACTCAGCATGGCCAGGATATACCCCTGGCCCTCCAGCAAGCCCGTGAGCGAGTGGGGAATGATCTTGATGCCATAACTTGGGTCACTGGGTGAAAGGGCCAGCCCCCACAGCAGGGCACGCCCGGCACCCAGCAGCACTCCCCAAAACGGGATTAGCAACGATGGCAGGGTGATCGCGACCAGCGAGGCCAGGATGAAGTTGTTGGCAAAGGTCAGCCAGATTGCCGGCAGCAGCAAGCCATCCGCGTAGGCTTGCATCAATTGCGGGTTGAAATTGGCGCGGACCGCGTTGCGAAGGGTTTGTTCCAAAGAAGGGTAGTGCGATACAGCCACCATCCCGGCGATGACTAGGCCATAATAGACGAGATTGAGCACAATATATGTGTTAATGCTTTGGCGGATGATTTGACCGAATTTAGCGAACAGAGACATGTTACCTCGAGATAAGTATACCTGGCTGATCTCTCAGCCAGGTATAAGGTTTTTTTGTCTACGCTGCGGGCGAGACGCGGCCATTGATCTAACCCTGGAAACTCCAGGAATTGAGCACCGTGCGGTACAGGTCCTCCACATCGACAGCAGTATCGGAGGCCACGGATGGTGCCGGCCAGAATGTGAGCTGAAAAAGTTGTCGATTATGGACTACGAATACATCCCGCGAGCCCAGCATTCCCGGCACCACCTCCAGCATCAAACCCGCCTGACCGCCCACCACTACCTGCTGGCGGGTCTGTGGTGAGGGTACATCCCCCAGCCCTGCCAGGAAGTCATCCACTGCCCCATCCAGGTTTTGGCCATCCGGGAGCAGTGAAATTTCAACGGTAAGTGCGGCAAATAGGGGTTCGGGGCCACTTCCATACGCCGGACCATAGACGGCGATTGGTCCTCTCTCATCCGTACGGTGAAAGCGGATCGGGTAAGCGAAACAATAGCCATCTTCGGGGCTATAGACCAGGCTGGTGCCGTCGATCATGCAAGATTCTGGCCCGCTCACTGTCACCGGACCGCTGTAGGTGACCAGGCTGCCATCTTCGGTTGCCCGGTACTCGTGGGTGTGTCCTGCAGCGTTCAATACGATGCGCCAGCCAGGTGTGTCCGTTTTGTCACATGCCTGGCCTCCCTGCGGGGCCAGGCCCAGGCAGCTATCCGGCCAATCCTGGTGGCTGATCGCTTCGACGCTGATCGAGGTGAAATCCATGCCCAACCGTGAAGCCAGGTCCTGCCGGGTATGATCGGCCAGCACCCCTTCAACGGGAGCAGGGATAAAGATTTCCGGGGTAGGTGTGGCTGATGCGCTTGGTGGCACCAGCAACGAGCGTAGCATGGCATCCAGGCTGTCCAGGTTTGGAGTGAAGCTGGCTGCTGGTTGCTGCTCCAGCATGGTGATCGTGGTGGAAAGGTAATTCGCGTAGTAGCCGGGGTCTTTCTCGATCTCGGCTGCCAACTGCGCACCCAGCTCATGCCCGGCGGGCAATTGGGGATGGGTTACTGGCAGGAGGGCGGCAACATAATACTGGCCATCGTTGGTCAGGCCCTGGAAGGTGTAGTTTAGCTCAGCATTGTTCACTGGCACGATGCCATTGCCGGTCTGGGTGAGATATCTCACGCCCAAGCCATTCTGGAAATCCAGGCGCTGTACCCGGGCATCGATGATCTGCTTCTCGCTGACCGGCAGGGGAAGCATTGGCAGCGGCTGGCTGGCCATGTGGGTTTGCAGCAGGGTTTGCAGGTCGGCAGCCACCTCGGCCATATTCGGATTGGCGGAGGCCATCTCAGCCACCGGGTAGATGAAGACCTGCGGTAAGCCCTCGCCGTTGGTCACCGGGTATCCCTGCAGGGAGAGCAGGCGGTATTCTGGCGCGCCCACCCAGTAGGGGTCCCCGGGGTTAGACGGCTGGGCCGGAATTGTTTGCAGGTCGATGCTCTGGGCAACCGCAGCATAATCCAGGGTTAGCTCACCCGGCGTTCCACCTGGACCTTGCGTCGGAAGGGCCGTCCCCGTGGGCTGCGCCACCGTTGTGGGTGGCAGGGTGGCGTAAATGGTCTCACTGGGCTGGCTGGGTGGTTGTGTAGCCGTTTCGTTGCTGGCGGGGACGCAGCCTGCCACCCACACCGTCAAAATCATGAACACGACGATCACTAAACGACTCTTCACAAGGGTATCTCCTTGATCAATTTGCTCAATTTAGCGGATTTTCCTTCCTGGGGCGCAGACCCAGGTAGATCAGTACCATGCCGGCCACGATCAGCACGACCACCAGGCCGATTTCGGTGAACGAGCCGGTAACCAGCAGGATGATGCCGATGATGCCTGTCACCAGGGCTGGAATGTGCGCCCACTGGGTGGGATATTTCCCACGCTCATGCCATAGCCAGCCGAAAGTGGCTGCCCAGCCCAGGAACAGTACCGCCGACGGCAGGGAACCCTGTGCAAACTGGCCGAAAAATGGATCGCTGAACAACACATTGAGCCCTATCGAAGCCATGATTCCGGCAGGTATAAGCGCCCACCATTGCTGTTGGTTTCGAAGATAGACATAAAAGAACGGAAGAGAGATGGCGATGGGCACAAAGGCACCGACCCAACGCGTGCTGTACAGGCTGAGCAGGGTGGTGATCCCGATCAAGGCACTCGTAGAGGCAGGGATGAGCGCCCAGGTTTTTTGACGATTAGTGAGATAAACCACCGCAAATGGGATCGCCACCGAGAACATGATCAACGCTCCGATAAGCTCGCCGGGCAATGAAGCCTCGTAAAACACTACCACACACAGCACCAGCATGATGAAAGAGGGGATCAACGCCCACCAGCTTTTCCGCATATCCAGGAAAAATGCCACCAGGAAGGGGATGGCAATGGCGATAAAAACAGCAGCAGCCAGCCAGGCTTCTTTTACCCCATTTTCGGATAAATACACGCTCACTGCCACTGCGGCGAAGAGGCAGGCCGGGAAAAGCCAACCCCAATGGCGCAAGCCAGCGGTGAAATAGCGCACAAAAAAGATCACGCTCAGCACCGCAAAGACCACCATCCATACCTGCTCGCTGAGCATTCCGATCCATCCCTGTTGCTGGGCGAGTGCAAACCCACCCGCCAGGATGAGCAGCAATCCCCACAGGATATTATCGAATTTAATCTTCATTGCCATTCTCCTTTCTTTTTTTCTCAATCAGCATAAGTTTACGCGACAGCGGTAAAATCTACACCATCCCAAAAGCCGGTTTCACACTATCCGCACGGACAGGTAAAAACTCACCGCTTGATAGGGGAAACTAGGCGGGTTTTCGAATAATATAGAAGCGACCACTGACTCTAGCGGCAGGCCATGCTAGATCAACCTATTCATGAAAGGAGATTGATGATGACAGCCATCCTGCGAATTTTGATCGTACTGGCCGCCCTCGTGGTCCTGCTGGTACTGGGAACCATCCTGCTCACCCCCTGGATGGACCGCTGGGGAACAACTGATGAAGAGATCGCTGCCAGCTACCCGGGGGACGAGCTGGTTCCCACCCCGGCCGGCATTGTCAACCGGGCCATCACCATCCAGGCGGCTCCTGAGCAGATTTACCCCTGGATCGTCCAGCTGGGAGCGGACAAGGGTGGGATGTATAGCTATACCTGGCTGGAGAATTTGATCGGGTGCCACCAGACGAACGCCGACCGCATCCACCCTGAGTGGCAGGACCTGCAGGCTGGCGGCCTGGTGAGGATGTGCCCAGAGGGCTTTGGACCCATTCCATTCACTGTGGCGTTGCTTGATCCACCCCATGCCATCGTTATGGGGCACCAGGATAACGGAAACTAGACCGACACCTGGCAATTCGTAATCGAGCCTGCCGGTGATGGCTCTTCACGGTTGATCTTGCGCACGCATACCAACCTGACGGGAGGTATCTGGAGCGCCATTCATCCCGCCATTTTCATGATGGAGCGCGGCATGCTGCGGGGCATCATGAAGCGCGCCGAAGCACTGGCGGGTCACAGGCCAGGCAGTGACTAATAAAAGGAGGCAGAAATGGTGTTCTTCTCTATTGTAATGATCCCCATGGTGGTCATTTTCTGCATGGGTATCATTTTTTACATCGCCATGCAAGACAGCACAACTTCGCACCATGAACAGGAAGGCAGCCAACCTGACGGTCACGTGGAAAGCACTTATCCGGTCGAATTGATCCGGCTGCATTGATCGCCCGACGAATGGCCATGGAAGCGATGCTTGAATCCGGAAGCCCGACAATGAGCAGCCCAATGATGGTAACCTCGCCACTCCCCTGGTCGAACCCGAAGGCTTATAACGAGGTTGAGCTGGTGAAGGAGGCCAAAGCTGGGGACCGGGACGCATTCAACCGCTTGATATTAGCCTATCAAGATGCCATTTTTAACCTGGCGATGCGCATCCTGGGGAGCGAAGATGCGGCTGATGATATCACGCAGATCACTTTCCTGACTGCCTATGCGCAGCTGCCCCGCTTCCGCAACGGGTCATTTCGTGCCTGGGTGTACCGCATTGCCACCAATGCCTGTTATGACGAGTTTCGGCTGCATAAACGACATCCCGTGCTATCCATCGATGGTAAAGACCAGTTCGACGAGCGCATGGTGCCATTGTATGAATTTCCATCTTCAAGCGTATCGCCCGAGGTGCAAGCCGAACGGGACGAGCAGGCTCAGCTCATCCAGGCTGCCCTTGAACAGCTGGACGCCGACCAGCGCATGGTAGTCGTCTTGGTAGACTTGCAAGAGTTTGATTACCAGCAGGCTGCACAAGCCCTCAATATCCCCATCGGGACGGTAAAGAGTCGACTTTCACGTGGACGAGAACATTTGCATGCGATTTTAAAGAATTATGATGAGAATGGGCTTGGTGTAGTTAACCATTGATAATTCGTTACAGCCTTCCAGTGTCCGTTCTGCTCCTTTGCCGCGCCATTTCCGCCATCATGGACAATATCCTTCCCATCTGAACATGCAGGTGGTTGCTAACCTGGTACCACACTCGATGGATCGATCCGCAAACAAGCACGGGATTCTTATTACCGACCATTCATCCCAATTCTCAAGCGCCTGACCAACAGGATGATTTCTTCAAGATCCACTGCCACTAGAAATGCCATGCCTGGCGGGAGGGTCATGAAGGATGGATCAGGTGTATTTTTGACCGCATCCAGGCAGGATGGTTTTGCAGATCATATTTCTCTGATAATCACCCGGCATTCATCGCTGTAAATTCATTCCAGCTTTTATGCGCTTAACGCGTCTGAAAGCACATCATGTGTTATGGGATTTCACCATTGCGCCTGCCAGTATTCCGATGCCGGCCAGGATAATGATCGTGGGCCCCCAGATCTCCGTGTCGAGCTCGAACAGCAGCACCGCGGTTATCACAATCAGGATCATCCCAAAGAAACCCGCACCCCACGCGCCAGAAGTCAAGCGATTGCCTGCAGCTCGATAAAACCGGATCGCACGCTCGAACAAGATGAACACCGGGATTAATAAGAATAGTGCCCCCCAATTTTGTATTGGAATCGCAAGGTCAACCACGTTTTGTAATAAATAGACCACCCCCAGCAAAATTAGCAATAGACCGGCGACGATCGTACCTGCACCGGGCTGATTCCCGCGGGCATCGCGAAGGGCTTGCCGGCGTTCCCGCCTTTCGTCGCTCCAGGATTTGGGTTCGGAAGGTTCATTCACGTTACCAGGTTGGTTGTTCATTTTTTCTGCTCCTTAACATCAAGTAATTGGGTTGATTGCACATGCATGCCATGGACAAGGAGGGTGATTGTCCGCTTGCGGCTCAGGTGTTAGCAACCATCACTATCTCTACAAGGATGCACGGCGGTAATCAATGATTGACAAATCTACACCACCGCACATCCCTTGGTTAATTGTGGGCAGGGGTCATTTATCACCCAGGGATTTAATGCTTCCCGTGCTGCTGGTATTGACATTGGCTTGTGGGCTACCATAATAATTTACATTGCCCACTCCGCTGATATTACCGCTGAGCTTGCCAGTGACCCATAAAGTTGCCCCGCCCACCCCTGATAGGGTAACATCGGCGTTTTGGATCCTCAGGTCTGGGGCGATCACGCCACCCGCGCCCGAGATATTGATCTTTGCCTGCTGCGCTTCTCCGGTCAGCTCGATGCCCCCCACCCCGCTCAGGGTGAGATCAAGTGCCTGGGCACTCAGCTGGTTGAGCTGGACGTGCCCCGCACCGCTCATCTCCACCGCAAGATTGGGGGTTGACAGCATATCGACCTGCACGTCCCCTAACCCACTGGTGGTGAGGCTGGTGAGAGCCTTTACCACGATGGTGAAGGTCGGTGTATTTCCGCTGTTCATATTGGTGATGCTGATATTTTCCTTCGACCTGATGATTAATGTCCCGTTTCGCACGCTGGTTTCGATTTCTGGGATCAGGTTATCGGGAGCTGAGAGGCTGCACGATTCTGCATCGCCCTGGATGATGTTCACCTTCCCGAGGGTCGAGAATTCGATCTTGCTGAACCCGCTTACCGGGCGGTTCTCGCTGCTAATCACCTCAGATAAGGTGATGACCTTCGTGTCAGCCACTGATACGATACTGCAGCTTGACAGCCCGACAGCTAAAAGGATCAAAGCGGTTATTATGGATCTGGTTTTCATTAATTCTTCTCCGGGTATTGGGATAATTGGGTATTTACCTCTATATCTTATATTACTCGAGGAAATATCACCCCCCTCCCCTGGATGGTTCTCGACTATCCGTGTGGACAGGTTGCCTGCATGGGCTGGATGGTGGTATTATTAAATCCCATATTTATTCCTGTTCATTAACGGTTATTCTCATGCCAGCTAAAAAAATAATAGCCATTACACCCCCATCGATGACCGATTTTTCCAGCCAATATGAGGCGCGTTTCCGCTTCATGTTCGACACGGCTGCAGTAGGAATCGGGATGCTCAACCTCGAGCGCAAGCTGGTGGAGGCCAACCCGGCCTTGTGCGCCATGTTTGGTTGCGACCGTCAAGAGCTTATCGGCAAAACTGCCGCCGAATTCACTTATGATGAAGACTCTGATGTCTCCATCAGCCAGTTCAATGACCTGCTGTCGGGCAAAGAGAACTACTACCGGGGCGAGAGGCGCTATATACGCAAAAATGGCGAAGTCTTCTGGGCTCAGGTCAGCATGTCGATGGTGCGCGACACACACGGGGCACCGCTATACGCGGTGGGCATGCTGAGCGATATTGATCAGCAGAAAAAGACCTTGTTGGAATTACAAAAATCTGAGGCGCGCTTCCGGACAATCTTTAACAACACCTCGATGGGGATTGCCCTGATCCAGCTCGATGGCCGCCCTCTCACCCTCAATCCTGCCATCCTCAGCATGACCGGTTATTCAAGCCCAGAGCTCATGGAGAGGTCCGGGCTGGAATTTTCCCATCCCGAAGACCGCCCGGCACTGGCAGCCATCCTTTCGGACCTGGCCGAAGGCAAGTATCCTACCGTGGGACGCGAGACCCGCTTCATTCGCAAGGATGGCCAGGAATTATGGGTGCGCCTCAAGGCTTCGGCTGTACAGGACCAGGCAGATAAGCCCGCCTATATTGTAGTAATGGTGGAGGATATCGATGAGCAGAGGCGGGTGAGCCTTGAATTGAGCGCCTCCGAGCAGCATTTCAGAGCGGTTTTCGAGAACTCTGCCATTGGTATCAGCCTGATCGGTCTCGACCGCAAACCTCTGGTGGTCAATAAAGCCTTGCTGGATATGACAGGTTACACCCATGAAGAAATGCTGCAGAAGACTGGGCCCGATTTATCCCATCCGGAAGACAGGCGGATAGGAGACCAGGAATTCTGGGACGTGGTGAATGGGAAGCGCGATACTTACCAGATCGAGAAACGGTACTTGCGTAAGGACGGCAGTATCTATTGGGTCAGGCTGACGGTTTCAGGCGTACGCGCCGGCGACAGTCAGCTGCAATACCTGATCTGCATGACCGAAGATATCACCAGCCGCAAGTTAGCCCAGCTGGCGTTGCGCGAATCTGAAGACCGCTTCCGGGCCATTTTTGATAACACTTCCGTAGGCATTGCCCTCACCGGCCTGGATCGTGAGGTCATTCAAGTCAACGAAGCAGCTGCCAAAATAACCGGTTATTCCTTGGATGAACTTTCTAAAATTCATCCCAGCGAGCTGAGCATACCCGAGGACCGCTTCATCGGGCAGGAGCAGCTCCAGGAAATGATCAGCGGGAAGCGCGAAGGGATGACCGTGGAACGCCGTTTCATGCGCAAGGACGGGCAGATTTTCTGGGGGCGGGTGACCTATTCCATGGTACGTGATGGGAATGGCGCGCCTCTCTATCTCATCGGGCTGATCGAAGATATCAGTGAAGAGAAGCTGGCAGCATCCAGACTGGCAGAGCAGGAGCTGACATACCGGCACTCTTTGGAACAGCGGGTGGAAGAACGCACGCACAAGCTACGCGATGCCAACTTGCGCCTGCTCAACGAGATAGAGCAGCGCCA
Organism: uncultured Anaerolineaceae bacterium; assembly: GCA_964385625.1. Classification (GTDB taxonomy): domain Bacteria; phylum Chloroflexota; class Anaerolineae; order Anaerolineales; family UBA4823; genus FEB-25. The sequence goes on from CAYLPS010000056.1 coordinate 9,018, forward strand.
GCTGGCCGAAAAAGCCCTGGCCAGCAAAGCTGCCGAGGAAGCGGTTAGCGCTGAGCGTACCCGCCTGGCGCATGACCTGCACGACGCAGTTACGCAGACCCTGTTCTCGGCCAGCCTGATCGCCGAGGTGCTTCCCGAATTGTGGGAGCTGGATCCCGAGGAAGCCCGCAAGAGCAGCGAGGAGCTGCGCCAGCTGACGCGTGGGGCGCTGGCAGAGATGCGCACATTGCTGCTGGAACTGCGCCCCGCAGCCCTCACCCAGGCACGCTTCCCGGATCTGATCAAACAGCTCAGCGAGGCTGTAATCGGTCGCGCCCGCCTGCCGGTAAACCTATCAGTAAATGGCGAGTATGAGCTGCCACCCGATATCAAGGTGGCCTTTTACCGTATCGCCCAGGAGAGCTTGAACAATATCGTCAAATACTCGCGTGCCAGGCAGGTGGAGATCACCATGATGCTTGCTGATAGGCGCGTGCATCTTGAAATCAAGGATGACGGCATTGGCTTCGATCCCGCCAACATCAAACCAACCAGCCTGGGAATGCGCATCATGCGCGAACGGGCCGAAGCCATCCATGCCCAGCTGGCTATTTCCAGCTCCCCTGGCAATGGGACATTCGTACAGGTTGGCTGGGACGGAAATGCATGAATAAAGTGACGAAATCAAATGATGAGGTGAACTATGTCTCCTATCCGTATACTGCTCGTGGATGATCATGCGGTCGTGCGCAGCGGGTTGAGCAAATTCCTGCTGGTGAATAAAGACCTGGAGCTGGCCGGAGAAGCAGCGGATGGCAACGAAGCCATCCAGATGGCTGCAGCCTGTCACCCGGATGTCATCCTGATGGATGTGCTTATGCCCGGGATGGACGGGATCAGCGCCACCCGCGAGATCCACCGCAAATATCCCCAGATAAAAATCCTGGCCCTCACCAGCTTTTCCGAGCAAAACATGGTCCAGGGGGCATTACAGGCGGGGGCCATCGGCTACTTGCAAAAAAATGTGAGCGCCGTGGAGCTGGGCAACGCCATCCGTTCGGCCTACATCGGGCGCATGATCCTTTCCCCTGAAGCGGCGGAAGTGCTGGCAAATTCGGTCACCCAGGCCCATTTACCAGGAAATGAGCTCACCGAGCGGGAGCTGGATGTGCTGCGCTGCATGGTGCAGGGCATGAATAATAATGAAATTGCCCAAAAGCTGGTGGTCAGCCTGGGCACGGTGAAATTCCATATCTCCAATATTTTCCAGAAGATGGGCGCAGACAGCCGGGTACAAGCGGTCAAGATCGCCATTGAGCAGAAAATGGTTTGATGGAGTTGCCCAGCAGGTCAATGGCACAGGGTTGTCTGCAGACTGACCTGAGGCAGCCCTGTTTTATTTAACCTGTCCACCCGGCTAGGTGATAACCTGCCTTATGGTCGATGCGTCCAGGATGATTTTAATGGATACTATGAGGGAGGAATGAATGACACGTATCTTGATAGCTGATCCCGATATTACCAGCCGCAAGGCATTGACCCTGTTGCTCGCCAAAAAGTATGGTATCTCTGGCATCCTCGAAGCGATTGATACTGAAACACTAATCCGTTGTCTTGCCGAAAATGATCTTGATCTCCTTCTGCTCGATTGGAGGTTGTATGGAGCACCTGCTCCGCAGACCTGCCACTTGATCCTCAAAGCGTATCCTAACCTTAAAATCGTTTTGCTCAGTGTAGATACGGGGGATTATCAAACAGCCTTGAATGCCGGTGCTGCATTCATTCATAAAGGAGCAAGTCCCGACCAGGTTCTTTCCGTGCTTGAAGCGCTGGTAAAGTAACCTTGCTTGTAGCTTGCCCACCAAACAAGCCATATCAACCTGTATTTCGGCAGGGCAAACACCTTATCCCTTTGTCTGACACGATGAATGAATTGCGTGGAAAAATAAATGATCCGTGTTCATGCCAAGCCAAGATCTAATCCATCCTCCTTCGGGCACCTCGCCGGGGATTTGGCCCTGCGGGTATCTCTCCTGCCACACAGCCTGTTCAAGGAATTAACCGGCAGCCCACCTGCCGGGCCGTTCTGGATCATGATCGGGTTGGTCCGCGTTTTATTACCAGCCTGCGCTGAAAATATCCAGGTCCATTGCGCTTGTTCTTTGCCGTCATGCTGGTTGTGTACTTGCTGGGATGGGGCGTAGGTAAATTCTATCGGAAAAACCAATGGGCGCTGTTCAGGCACTCCTGATTACTGCGAATATCTCTGCTATCGAACCTTTTTGGGGGGTGGCATGTGCTTTCAGGGCAGCCATCATGGCGTTCATTCCCGGGTGGTTGGTGGCGATCGCCATGCTGGAAACCAGCGGATTCCTGTGGACATGGTTTTTTAATGGCTTGATCGATACGGTAATTTTATCAGTGATGGCTGCGGGCACATTTGATCCCGAGGGTCAGCCATTGGTGGGGAAAAAATCGGATGATTTATTCCACAGTATTGTTATCATCACCGGTGACCATCATCTAACTGCTCACACCCGGGGTCCATTTTTACGCCCGCCTGGAAGCGCTTAAACCAACCTGCAACCTCATTTAACGATAAGCTCAAAGCTCGCCTCTTCGGTGGTGAAGGGCGTGGTGCCCGAGATGGCCAGGATGGCATGTTCGTGGCCATCCAGGTCGATCACCAGGCTTCCATGACGGTTGGCATCCAGCTGCATGCGCTCGACGCTGTTCTGCCCATCAGCCTGGAGAATGAGCTGCACCACAAACGTCTGGGGTAGAACATTATCCACGCGGGCGAACCCCTGGCTATCCCATCCGCAAGTATCTTCCTCGAAGCTGCAGACATAATCGATTTCCGGCACGGAGATATCATCCAGCATCAGGCTGGCATAATCCAACGCAGCGTCGGTGATATATTCGAAGCGCACCAGGATTTTTTGCCCGGCATAAGCCGACAGGTCCACCTGCTCATGGACCCATTGTGCGCTGCAGCCCTGGCTCGTCTCGCCTCCGCCCGAGCAGCCGGTGTAGCCCCAACCCAGGTTGCTGCCCACTGGATTGCGATCGGTACCAGAAGGGGTCGGGATGATCGTCCACGTCTTCCCTCCGTCATCGGATGCTTCCAGGTAGGCATAATCCCAATCCGTCTCGATTTTCCACCACGCCCAATAATCGAGGCTGGCGGATGCCACACGGCGCAGGTCAAACTCGCGAGTGAGGCTGGTGTCGCTCTCGTCCTGGCGGTTGCTCCACATGGCATAGCGCCCGCTGTGCGGTTGGGTGGGTACCAGCGGTAAGTGCGTTGAACCGCTGAAGTCGATGGTCAGGTTGCCACGGCAGTTGATCTCGATGTAGCGTGTGCCAAACTGGTGCACCTCAGCCGAAATGACTCCGGCCGGGCAGTCGTAGATCGTATCGTTAGGACCAGGAACTTTTTCACTATAGTCCTTGTAACCGTACCGGCCTTGGGCTATGCTGCTGTCATTGATAAAATTGGCCACCACCCAATCGGCAAACACATCCTCAACCGTCAGCCTCTTACCGGTGTTCAGGTCGGTCAGGCCCAGGGCTGCCAGGGTGCTGTCCACCGCCATGATGCCGGGGTCACGGCTGGCTGCCAGGGTTTGAATGGCCTCACCTCCGAAGTGGTCGAAGAGATACTTCAAGAAAAGGTAAGCCGCATCGTAGTGGCTGCCCGTCTCATTCAAATGACTGCTCAAATCCCCCCAGGTGTTCAGCTGTAAATCCGGTGAATTAAGAAAGACCATTTTGGGACCGGCATCGAACCCATTGAGCGATTCGGCCAGCATGGAGGCGCCTTCGTTCATCCAGGTCTCGGCATTACGGTTCTGGTACCAGTGGATCATGTGCTGGAACTCGTGAGCCAGGGTGGGACGCCAATATACATCGTTCAATGGGCCCGCGTTGGCATTGAGCACGATGATCTCTTTTTCATTGGAATTGGGATGGGCCAGGTGCGAGAATTCACTGGCCGTGTCATAGTAAGCCTGGGTATACTGGCCCAACCCGCGTGCATATAGGATATAAAGGCGCGGGTCGCCATCCACGCCAGGGATCCACTCGCTACCGAAGAACTCGCGATCGGTAGGGTAAGTCTTCTCCTGGAACTCGTCCACCAGGCTCCTGACATCACTGTCGTTGACCTGGACGCCCTCCTCGACGAAAAAGTAGACATTTTGCGTCTCGTAAACCAGGCTTGCCGAGAGTTTACGCATTTCACGTGTGTCGGCATTGAGCACGAAGAAGTCCGTCGAATCGCCAAGCGCGTAACTGGCTGGCGTCGTGCTCACCACTTCGGGGATGTCTTGGATACCTTTCAGCCGAATGGCTTCATCTCGCCAGTCGCCGGCTGGCACCCGGGTGTCTTTCAGGATGGTCAGTGTATCTTCCCCATTGGCGATCGTGGGTGTGGCAGTATAGATGGCTTCTGAGGGCGTCAAAATCGTCGCAGTCAGCGTGGGCTCATTTTTAAGGCTGGCCGGATGAGACACGATATAAATGCCCGCGAGTAGACCGATGAGAACTAAAACACAACTTGCCAATAATATGGCGATGGTGACACGGTGCGGGAAACGTCGATGAAGCTGAGACATACTGGTCTCCTTCCTGGATCCTGAATTGTAATATTCCAGGATCATATTACAATCTATCCCGCTTTTGCCCCACTCTCTACCGGCTATTAATGACCTGTCCAGGTGGACGGTTTGGTACTGTCCGATTGGCTGTGAAAAACCCTACGGCGGGATAGTAGGATTTCCAGCCCTCCACCATATACTGGCGTTGGCAATAAACCAAGCTCGCTTCACTGAAAGGATGGAAACCATGAAACACTTGTGTGCTTTGGTTGTCGCAACCCTGCTCGCCGGGTATTCGCTGGTAGCATGCAGCACCCCGCTATCCCCGTCAGCCACCCTCATGCCGACCTCTACGGACCTGCCCGCCCCGACGCTGGCCAGCCCAACTTCGCCCGCTTCGCCCACGGCAAATATCGAGCCACCGCTCACCCCCACCCCCAGCCCTATTCCCGGCACGGCGCTGACGTTTGACCGGCTGAGCATGATAATCCCGTCGGCATTGGCCGCAGGGGCAAGCGGCACACTCGTGCCCGAGGCCACCAGTGAAGATGTCGCCCCATGGGACGTCGCCCCGCAACACATCCAGCTCAAGCTGGATGGCTATATGCTGGAGGGTAAGTTGCACCAACCGCAAATCTATGTCTATCCGGCGCAAGCTTACGCTCAGCTGCAAGAACGCGGGACCGCCGCCCAAAGCCTTGTACGGCTGCAAGCGGTGTTGATGCAAAGCTCAATGGTGGACCTCAAGGCGTTGCCCGAGGTACCTTTCTTCAATGTATCAGCTGCCCTGGCAGCCCAGGTGAAGGTCATCCCGTTCCAAAATGGTCGGGGTGTGCGCATGCTGACTCAATACGGAATGGGCCACGCCATCATTAATAACCAGGAGCTTTTCTATCACTTCGAAGGTTTGACCGGCGATGGTCAGTACTATGTGATCGCTATCCTGCCGGTCACCGCGCCCGGTTTGCCCGATGACGGACAACCAGGCAGCGTGGTGCCGCCTGGCGGGGTTTCAGTGCCCGATTTCAATGACATGAACGCCAATTGGATGGGATACTTCGGTGAGGTGCGGCAAATGCTGCAGGATTGCGTATCAGACGCCTTCACCCCGAATCTCAACCAGCTGGATGCCCTGATCGCCTCGCTCGCCATCTCCACCACGAATTAAAAACCCATCCTCTGGCTTGGGGGGTGGGGTAGCTGCCAGAGCACGCGCCCGGATTCGTGATCTGGGACGGCGCCTGAGCCACCCTGATGCCCCCCATCGCATATCCGGGAGGCCGTGCATGCCGAAAGTATCCCTGTGAATGACGATTTGGCGAGGCGCTGCTGGTGGTCCCTGGGGTGGAAGAAGGGATGACCTCCTGGCCGATTTAGCTGCCGGAAGGCAAATGGCGCGAGCTTCAGACAGGTACTGTCCATCGAGCTCCGGCTGAGATCACGATGCATGTGCCGCTTGAATGCCTCCCGGTATTCCAAAAGAAAGGCAGCAAGCTGCCTGGCGAGGAGATCCCGGGAAACTTGCGGTCAGGGTTCACCTATCGAAAGATCACCTGCCAGGCAAGCTGAGGACTGGCCAGGCCTTTCGCCGGCAAGATTGCTTGCCAAATCGAAAGATGATTGAGTTTCCGTTCGCCTGGACGATCGATTAGGCAGCTAATCCTCTCAATAACAAGCTGGATTAACAGAATACCCAATCTGGTCCACAGCCAGCGCAGGTGGTGGGATATCAGATGCCCTGCTTCTCAAAATGTTAGACGATCTATCCATCGTTCAAGCAGCATCGATCTTTCCATCGACCGGCAAACCGTCTGCCTTTCTCAATGAAATCTCATCTCCCCCCGACGGCTATTGGCTTCCGCTTGTATGAGACCTGAGCCCTTTCATAACCCGTTGCGGGGTGTAAGGCAGTTCGTGCAGCCACACCCCTGTGGCGTCATGGAATGCGCTGGCCACTGCAGGTGCAACCCCATCGATGGATATCTCGGCGACCGATTTAGCGCCAAAAGGACCACTCGGCTCGTCGGTCTGGACGAAAATGACATCCATAGCTGGCATCTCCTGGGCGCGTGGAATCTGGTAGGAACCTAAATTCGGGTTGAGCTGGTGGCCTTCCTCATCGAAGAGCATCTCTTCAGTAAGTGTAAATCCCATTGCTTGCGCCATGCCCCCTTCCACCTGCCCGGCTGCAGTGATGGGGTTGATCACCCTTCCACAATCCACCACCATCAGCAGCCTTTCAACCCTGATCTGCCCACTCTGCATGTCCACGGTCACCTCGGCGAACTGGGCCGCGGTGGGCGGCGGGCTGACCTGGCTGGTATGAGAAGCTGTGGCCATGATCTGGTGCTGGTCCAGCTGGTGTAGGCTGCTCAAGGCCACCTCGGCCAGGCTCACCTTGCGACCATCCGCAGCGATCACCTGGCTGTTTTCCAGCTTCAGGTTTTCCGCCGTTGAGATGCCCAACATGCTGGCTGCATGCTTTAATATTTGCTCTTTCACTTCCAAAGCTGCCTTGCGCACTGCCCCGCCGCTGATATAGGTGGTGCTGCTGGCGTAGGCACCCTTGTCGAACGGTGTGAAATCGGTATCCGAGGAGTAGACGATGATATCTGCCACCGGCACGCCCAGCACCTCAGCCGCTATCTGCGCCAGGATGGTATCTGAGCCGGTGCCCAGGTCGGTCGCCCCGATCAGCAAATTGAAGGAGCCGTCATCATTCATTTTCATGGTCGCCGCTGCCATGTCCAGGCCGGCGATACCGCTGCCGTGGATCATCACCGACATGCCTATCCCAAGGCGCAGGGGTCCGCTTTGCTGCTGGTGGGCCTGGCGCTTGGCATAGAAATCGGTGGCCTGCAGGCCGATCGCCACGCATTGTTGCAATGCGCTGCTTTGCAGAGACTGCTCGGTGCCTGCGCGGCCCTCGCCCAAAGCTTTAGACAGGTACATATTCTCACCCAGCGTGATCCAATTGTTGCGTTTGAATTCCACCTCGTCCAGGCGCAATTTTTCAGCAATCTCCGCCATCAAGACCTCGATGCCAAACTGGCACTGCATGGCACCGTAGCCGCGAAAAGCCCCCGAGGGTGGTGTGTTGGTGTAGACCACATCGCACACGAAATGGGCATTGGGTGGGTTGTATAGGGTGAGGCCCTTGAACCCCCCAACCATATTGACGGTCAGCCCATGGCAGCCATAGGCTCCAGTGTCTCCGATCAGGTACAGGTCAATGGCAGTAACCCTGCCATCCTTCACGCCAACTTTGTAGCGCATGATCTCCGGGTGACGGCTGCGTGAGCTGGTAAATTCCTGGGTGCGGGTATATTCCATGCGCACCGGGCGGTTGGTCTTCAGGGTGAGATGTGCGCACAGGTCTTCCAGGATCATCTCCTGCTTGTTGCCGAAGCCCCCCCCGATGCGCGGCTTGATCACCCGGATGCGTTTAACCGGCAGCCCAATCAGCGGGGCAACCATACGGCGGATGTGGAAGGGCACCTGGGTGCTGGTGCGGATCACCAGCCGATGATCCTCATCCCAGTAGGTGATGCACACGTGCGGCTCAAGGTGGGCGTGCTGCTGCTTGGGAGTGCGGTATTCACCTGTAAATATATGCTCAGCCTGGGCAAAGGCGCCGTCCGCGTCTCCGGCTTCGGCTTCGATATGGTAGACAATGTTACGCTCAGCCTGGTATATCCCTGGGCTATCGGCTTCATCGTGGATCACCGGTGCGCTCCCTCTCATCGCCTCCAGCGGGTCCACCACAGCCGGCAGGATTTCATATTCAACCTCGATCAACTTCAGCGCTTCTTCAGCCAATTCGGGGCTCTCAGCAGCCACCACCGCCACCCGGTCTCCCTCGTGGCGTACTTTCTCATCCAGGCAAACCTGGTCATAGGGCAACGGCTGCGGGTAACTCTGCCCCCCGGAGGCATGCTCGATGCGCGGGATGTCCTGGTAAGTCAATACAGCATGCACCCCTGCCAGGGCGCGCGCCCGGCTGGCATCGATACGCTTAATGCGGGCGTGGGCGTGCGGGCTGGTGAGCAGTGCACCGTAGAGCATCCCTTCCAGGCGAAAATCATCGGTGAAGACCGGTTTGCCCTGTGCGAGCTTAACCGCATCCACTTTGATTTCGGGTTTGCCGACCACCCTGGTTTTCGGAAAATTGGGCGGTGTAAAGACGAGAGGCGGCAATGGATCACGTGACCCATCTCTCCGGCGATACACCTCCGGTAAGACCAGCTGGTCAGCATCATCGGGTAAGGGTAGTTCCAGGTGGGTGGCAGGTTCGGGGACTTCACCACGCAACAACGCCGCTGCGCGCTGCACTGCCTCCACCGTGCGCACATAACCGGTGCAACGGCATAAGACATTATTCAACGCCTGGCGTATTTGTAGCTCGCTGGGTGTGGGGTTTTTATCGAGAAGTGCCTTGGTTTCCAGGATCTGCGCCGGGGTGCAGAAGCCGCATTGTATGGCACCCGTCTCGATGAACGCCCTTTGGATGGGGTGGAGCTCACCGTCCAGGCTTAATCCTTCCAGAGTCGTGATTTCTGCCCCATCCACAGCCGCTGCTCTGACCTTACAGCTGCGCACCGGTTTTCCATTCAGAAGCACGCTGCACACGCCACAGCTGCCATCGTCACAACCATACTTGACGCTGAAATAAGCCGCGCGGCGAAGTGCTGTCAGCAGGGTTTCATCTTGCCCGACAGATAAATTCCGTTTTTCCCCGTTGATGGTTAGCGTGATATTTCCAGGGTGGGTATTCATATATCTTCGCGGCGGAAACCACTCCGCTTTAGCGGGTGGAGGAAGCCGCTTTCTCCTTTCGTGGTATAATAGAACAAATGTTCCCGCTACTGCGATTTACTCTCTGTGAGGAGAGACGCTGTAAATGAGTTTTGACGGTGGTACGTAGACCATCGAAACAGAACGTAAGCGGCATCGTATGTGAGGCAGCCCCAGGCTTGGAAACCTGGCGGGGAAGCGTTCTCCCCGTGTCAACCTGCCCAACGGCCCGAGGGTGTAGCGGGAAATAACCCTCACCGTGGGCTAATGTAGCGGAAAAGAGATAACAGTTTTGTAAGTAAGACACTCTACACCTCCAGCTACAAGCCACCTGCTTTAGCGGGTGGTAGTTGACGATCGTAATTTCTGCACCGGCTGGCTGTTTGGGGCGGGGCTTGGCGGCCATTTCAAGGTAAACGCTTCCAGACAATCGAATGGCTCAATCTCATCATGCATTCTCAGGATGCGGATTTTCTCGATCGGCAATCGCCTGGCGGTGGGCATAGATCCTCTCCATGGCTTCACAGATATGCCAGGCAGTTGAATCCTCCATGTTCGACCAGATGGGGAAGCTCAGGCTGTTTTCTGCCAGCCAATCGGTGTTGGGCAGGGGGGTGCCATGGTAGTACTTCTGGTAGGCGATATGCCGGTGGACGGGCGGATCATAATAATTGCGCGTGTCGATATTTTCCGCGTGCAAGGCGCTTGCCAGGGCATCCCGTGACAGGCCGAACAACTGACGTTCGACGGTGATCGAGAAATCCTTGTAGGAGCAGCGGTCACCCGGCCTGACAGCCTGGAAACCGATGCCCGGTAGCTTACCCATCCCTTCCTGGTAGATCGCGCTGGTGGTATTGCGGGCACGGGCGGCCTCCTCCAGGCGCTCCAGGCTCGCTAGCCCCAGGATGGCGTGGAACTCTGATAGTCGGGCGTTCAGCCCGGCGATGAGGCTGTCGTAATTGCCGCTGTTGCCATATTCCCTGCCCACCCGGATCATGTAGGCAAGGTCGTCATCGTCGGTAGCAACCATGCCGCCCTCGCCGGTGATCAGCAATTTGGTGGGGCTCATGCTGAAGATATTGGCCTTGCCCTGCCTGCCCAGCGGCGAGCTCTGGTAGAGCGCTCCGAAGCCATGGGCGGCATCGAAGATCAGGGGGATGTCGTGGCAATCGGCCACGAACTGCAGCCTGGAGACGTCGGCCGGGTTGCCGAAGTTGTGTACCGCCAGGATGGCCGAGGTGCGCGGGGTGATGGCGGCCTCGGCGGAGGCGGGATCCAGGTTGGTGGTGTCACGGTCCACATCGGCAAACACCGGCGCCAGCCCGCACCAGATCAGCGAGCTGACCGTGGCCATGAAGGTGAAGGACGGCACCACCACCTCGCCGGTCAACCCCAGGGCTTGGTGGGTGAGCATGAGGCCCGAGGTGCAGGAGGAGACCGCCACTGCGTGCCGGACGCCAAGGTGCTCTGCCAGGGCCGCTTCGAACTGCGTCAGGTACTGGCCTTTGGTGACCATGCCGCTGTCCAGGATATTTCTGATGCTATCTGAAAGCTCACTAAAGTCGGGCAGCACCGGCCGCACGATGTTGAGTTTCTGGGAGAAGATCGGAGTTCCACCCAGGATGGCGGGAATTTCGCTCATTGGCTTCCTTTTCTGTGATGGGGGAGTAGGGAAATCATAGGTATGTATCGGTTTAAATAATCGATGCGTTGCGTTGGATCATACTTGCATCTCTGCTTCGAGAGCCGGATTGCTTTAATAAATTGAGCCGTGAACCAAGACGGGTTCATCATATCCCACATGCAGCTAATTGGCAAGTAGGATCGTGAACGGGATGCTTTTACTAGAAATACACACGCCTCTACGAATAAGGATGCGTGAAGCTTAAACCTGTCAATGACCACCCGCTAAAGCGGGTGGCTTGTAACTGCGCTCTGCCGCAATTCTACCGGGTAAGGTAGCTTTGGCTTCATCACGCGCTACGATTGGCGGATTGACTGCCGCCCGACGACCGATGTTGATCGCCGCGATGTGGTCGGCCAGGCCAGCGAACCCGCAAACCACACAGAAGAACTTGGATTGAGAAGGACGATTAGCCTTGTCAACGTGACCACAAGCAGGGCAGGTGCGGCTCGTATTCCGAGGGTCAACCAGGAAAACAGGCACGCCCACCTGTTTGGCTTTGTAGGTTACGAAGGAGCGAAGCTGGAAGAACGCCCAACTATGCAAGGCTGCCCGCTGTTTACGACGAACCGTGACCCTCTCGCGTATTCCGCCCAGATCTTCCAGGGCAATCGCTCGATTTGTGTCTTTCGCTTTGGCAACCAGCTTTTTGCTGATGCAGTGGTTGGTGTCTTTGGCAAACCGGCGTTCTTTCCCCGACAACCGTTTCAGCTTGCGTTTGGCGGAGCGCGTACCTTTGGCTTGCAGCTTGGCCCGCAAGCGGCGGTGGCGGTGGCGCACGTTGTTGATGTGACTGGCAGGGTGTACCTGTCCGTCGCTGTCAATGGCAATATTGGTAACCCCCAGGTCAACCCCCAACGCGCCTTCCACATCGACGGGCTTTGGTTCGTCTACCTCGCAAGTAGCGGAAAGGAAGAACATGCCTTTATACAAGCCCAGGTCGCTCTCCCCTTGCCGCGTCTGAAGCAGTTCCAACTGCCTCTCTCCGCACACAAACGGGATGCGAAGCCGCCCGTTCACCGTCCAAATCGACACGATTTTATCTTGCAATCGCCAAGACAAAATGCGGTCATCGTAGGCGATGCTGCCTGTCGTTTTGAACGTGCGTTTGGTCTTTCGGTCAAGTTTGTAAGCGTCAGCGACTTTGGCAATCACCCGAACGGCTACCTGCGCCGAAAGGCCGAACTGCTCCCGTGCTGCCTGATAACACTTGTGATGCAAGTCATACTGCCGAAAGGTTTTCGTTTCCCAGGCAGTATCGCTCACAAACCGACAGGCGGCATTTGCCAGTTCCAGCGTGTGCCTGAGCGCGTCAGCTTGTTCGGGAGTGGGGAGCAGTTTGACCTGAGCAATCAGCTTCATGGCCTTGATGATAACACGGATGTTCTGTATTTTCAAGCCTTGAAACTATTTCTTTTGGCTGTCTTCGATGTACCGCTGGATGGTTTCCGCACTAACGTGTCCAGCCGTACCAACATAGTACCCCTCTGCCCACAGCGTTGCGTGTTCGCCCCAATATTGACGACGGAGGCTTTCAAACTCTTTCTTCAGCCTGCGGGAAGTAATCCCCTTGAACAATCGGACAATTTCGGCAGGAGCGAATTTCGGAGGTGCGCTCACAAACAAATGCACATGGTCAGGCATAACCTCAACTGCCAATATTTCAAACCCGTATTGTATGGCGATTTCCGCCAACAGTCCCTTCAACCTTGCCTCAACAGGCCCAACCAAATCCTTTTTGCGATAGCGTGGTATCCAAACCAGATGGTAGTTAATTACGTATGCACTGTGTGGGCTGTGGTTGACTTCTTGTGGCATAGACCTATTCTAGCAAAGGAGCACGGCTTCCTCCACCCGCTAAAGCGGAGTGGTTTCCGCCGCGAAGACCTATGAAGCCGAGGCAAAGGTTTTCAATCACAATCAAGTCATTCTCAATCACCCGAT
>CAYLPS010000057.1:0-21916 GCA_964385625.1 uncultured Anaerolineaceae bacterium
CATATATAATTATATTTTGATCTGCATTGCATTCCATTCACGGAGCGAGGCATGCCTGAAATTGTGGTCAACCTGCATATGCATACCCGTTATTCCGATGGCGACGGCTTACACGCTGATATCGCTTCTGCAGCCATCAACACCGGCCTGGATGCGGTGATCGTCACCGACCACAACGTGTGGGTGGATGGGTTTGCCGGGTATCACCAGGTGGGTAACCGCAAGGTGCTCATGCTGGTGGGTGAGGAGATCCATGACCAGGCGCGCCAGCCTCAAAAGAATCACATGCTGGTGATCGGTGCCAATCGCGAGTTGGCAACCTACGCTTATGATCCCCAACTACTGCTGGACATGGTCGCCAAGGCAGGCGGGCTGGCTTTCCTGGCTCACCCGGTTGACCCTGCTGCACCGGCAGTCGGCGAGACGGATATTTCGTGGGTAGATTGGAACGTGCACGGCTACACCGGTCTCGAGCTTTGGAACGGCTTCTCTGAGCTCAAGGCCTACCTCAAATCATACCTGCACGCCATATATTATGTCTATTTTCCCCATCGCATCGCCCGTGGCCCATTGCCCGAGGCTCTGCGCAGGTGGGATGAGCTGTTATCCGCCGGCAGGAAGGTGGTGGCTGTGGGGGGCTCGGATGCCCACGCCCATCTCCAGCACCTGGGTCCCTTGCGCCGCACGGTTTTCCCTTATGAATTTCACTTCCATGCCGTCAATACCCACGTTTTGGTTCCCCGCCCGCTCGGTTCGGATGTTGCCGCCGACACCAGCATGCTGCTCGAGGCCCTCTCCAGTGGGCATTGTTTCATTGGCTACGATCTACCCTCACCAACACGCGGCTTTCGCTTCACCGCTCGCGGCCTTGAGGCCTCTGCCGAGATGGGGGATGAGCTGGATGCCCGCGGCGGGGTGACCCTGCAAATCCGCCTGCCGCGCCTGGCTGAGTGCGTGCTGCTCAGGGATGGCATGCCCCTGCGCACCTGGCACAAGCACGAGCTGTGCACCTACATCGCCACACAGCCTGGGGTGTACCGGGTGGAAGTGTATATCCATTACCTGGGTAAGAGGCGCGGCTGGATCTTCAGCAATCCGGTGTATGTGCGTTAGCCTAAATACCCAATCTTCCTAGAACCCTTGTTCTATCAATCCATTCGCGGTATGATATAAGTTCTATTATTTATTTTCAGATACGGGGTTTCCATGGATTTTAAACTCGTTGCTCCCTTCCAACCCACCGGCGACCAGCCGGAAGCCATCCGCCAGTTGGTGGAAGGCGTTAAAAAGGGTTACCGGAACCAGGTGCTGCTGGGCGCCACCGGCACCGGCAAGACCTATACCATGGCGCAGGTCATCACCCAGCTGCAGAAGCCTGCCCTGGTGATGGCCCATAATAAGACCCTGGCAGCACAACTATATGCCGAGTTCAAGGAATTCTTCCCTGAAAACGCTGTGGAATACTTCGTGAGCTATTACGATTACTACCAGCCGGAAGCCTACGTCCCCCGCCACGACCTGTACATCGAGAAGGAGACCGAGCGTAACGAGGAGATCGAGCGCTTGCGCCTGGCTGCCACCACCGCCCTTATGTCGCGTAAAGATGTGATCATCGTCGCTTCCGTATCCTGTATCTACGGCCTGGGTAACCCGGAGGAATACGGGCGTGTGGTCATCACCGTCGAGAAAGACAAAATCTACCGCCGTAACGCCCTGCTGCGCGACCTGATCGAGGGCCAGTATGAGCGCAATGACCTGGACCTCAAGCCAGCCACCTTCCGCGTGCGCGGCGATACCCTCGAAGTCATCCCTGCCTACCAGGATCGCGCCGGTTACCGGGTGACTTATTTTGGCGATGAGGTTGAGCGCATCGTCGAATTCGATGCCCTCACCGGCGAGCTGCGCCAGGAGCTCGAAAAAATCGCCATATACCCGGCCAAGCACTACATTGCCCCCGAAGATAAGCTCAAGCAGGCCATCCTGGATATCGAAGATGAGTTGAAGGAGCGCGTGCAGTACTATCGCCAGCAAGATAAGCTACTGGAGGCACAGCGTATCGAGCAGCGTACCAATTATGACCTGGAGATGCTGCGCGAAATCGGCTCGTGCGCTGGGATCGAGAATTACTCCCGCCACCTCGACCAGCGTGCCCAGGGTACGCCCCCCTGGACGCTGATCGATTATCTCCCCCACGACTACCTGCTGTTCATAGACGAAAGCCACATGACGGTACCACAGATCCGCGGTATGTATAACGGCGACCGCAACCGCAAGGAGACTCTGGTGGAATACGGCTTTCGCCTGCCCTCCGCCCTGGATAACCGCCCGCTTAAGTTCAAGGAGTTCGAGCAGCACATGGGCTACACCATCTACACCTCCGCCACTCCCGGTCCCTATGAAATGGAGCGCGCCGACCAGGTGGTCGAGCAGATCATCCGCCCCACCGGCCTGGTTGACCCTGAAGTGGAAGTGCGGCCTATTGAGGGCCAGGTGGACGACTTGATCGCCGAGATTCGCAAGCGCGTGGAGGTGGGCCAGCGCACACTGGTCACCACCCTCACCAAGCGCATGGCGGAAAAGCTGGCCGACTATCTGATGGAGCTGGGCCTCAAGGTGCATTACCTGCACTCCGAGATCGAGACCCTCGAGCGGGTGGGCATCCTGCGCGACTTGCGCCTGGGAGTTTATGACGTGGTGGTGGGCATCAACCTGCTCCGTGAAGGCCTCGACCTGCCCGAAGTATCCCTGGTCGCCATCCTGGATGCGGATAAGGAAGGCTTCCTGCGCTCGGATACTTCCCTTATCCAAACCATAGGGCGTGCATCCCGCCATGTGAATGGCATGGTCATCATGTATGCCGACAAAATGACCGATTCCATGCAGGCCGCGATTAATGAGACCAACCGGCGGCGTGCCAAGCAGGTCGCCTATAACGAGCAGCATGGCATCGAGCCGGTTAGCATCGTCAAGGCTGTGCGTGACCTGACCGACCAGCTGGGCGGCAGGGCCCAGGCCGAAGCCCGCGGCCAGCGTCCTATTGAGCCTGCCAGGATGCCCAAGGATGAGCTCAAGCGCCTCATCGCTGACCTTGAAGTGCAGATGAAGCAGGCTGCCAAAGACCTGGAGTTCGAGAAAGCCGCCGTTCTGCGCGATGAAATCTTCGAGCTGCGTGGCGTTTTGGCCGAAGAGACCAATGCCCCGCCCTGGGAAAAGGTCCGCCTGATGGCCGGCGAGGAATAAGCAGGTACCGCTTTTTATGGATAGTGTAAGGGTGGGTCGCTATTGATTATGTTGGGGTGGGTCGCGACCCACCCCAACTTGATCTCCGATTTCTTCATACTTCCTTCATAATTTTCTGCTACACTATATTCCAGGTATATGATCTTCACATGTTATGCTATTAATTCGCTGAATACCTCAAGGAGTGACTCATGAAAAGGTTCTTGCTTGTTGGTTTGATCGTCGGCCTGGTGCTGGTGCTGGTGGGTGGGGGTGGTGCGGTTTATGCCGCGGTGGCCGCGGCGAATAACCCTCAAAACGCCACTACCACCGTTCAGCAATATCAGCAGCAGAAGGTGGCGCCCTATGGCCCAGGGGGCAGGGGCAATGGAAACATCATCCCATTTGGTCCCGGTGAAATGATGCGCCAGCGCGGTTTCCAGGCTTTTCGCGCTGAGGGCGTGCTGCATGATTACATCGTCTCGGCCTTCGCCAAGGCAGTTGGCCTCACCACCGACCAGGTGAATACCCGCCTCGCTAATGGGGAAACTTTACGCCAAATTGCCGTAGCCCAGGGCTTCACCGGCGATCAGCTCGCCCAGCTGGCGACCCAGGTTGTAACGGATGCCCTCAACCAGGCAGTCGCAGCAGGGGTGATCACCCAGGCTCAGGCTGACACACTGCTCCAGCGTTTGAATAACAATCCGGGTTTTGGGTTCGGGCCCGGTTTTGGATTCAGGAATTGCCCGGGGTGGGATAACGATAACGGCCAGCCGACCTATTAGCCGCCTTCAGTTCTAGAGAATGAGAGACGCGGTGAATGCCGCGTCTCTTTTTATTCATTTGCCTCCCGCAACCGATCGGTCATAAGCAGCTCCTTTTTGGGGTTTTCATCATCAATTGCTGATTCCATAAAGCTGGGTGAACAGCATGGCCTTATCTTCCATGTCCAGCGGGTTAATATGGGCCAGCTCAAGGTCAGCCCTCACCAGCATGTCCAGTGAAAGTGATGTGTGGAAGATATGCACGATCACCCCCGCCTGGTCATCAGCGGCGATGCGGTTGATCGACAGCTTGCTGCAATCATTACAGCGGTGCACCAGCATCAGCTCGCCTGGCGCACTGCTGGCATACCTGTTGCGGGTGCGTTTCACCGCCAGGGCAATGGGTTGCATCACCGCCTTGCACGCCGACATGCGGTCGCCGGGACGCAGGTAATCCACGTGGCGCGACCACAGGCAGAACGGGCAGTGGTTGCGGTTCTGCACCCCTGAAATGGCCGGCTGGGTGTACACCAGCGCCCCGCAGTGCAGGCACCTGAAATGGCTTTCGTGGGCTAGCATCTTTTCCCGCTCCCTGGTGGGGTACCTGGGGGGGTTACAGATTCCGGGATACATCGAACCCCTCCTTGTTCAGCTGCAGGTAGCTCTGGTACCTGCGCGGGCTCACCAGCCCGTCCATCACCGCCTTGCGGATGGCGCAGCCCGGTTCATCGCCGTGCTGGCAATCCAGGCCGAAGCGGCATTGGCCTATGAAGGGGCGCATTTCTACGAACAGGTATGCCGGGTCATCCTCGAAGTCCCACAGCCCGAACTCACGCGTGCCGGGTGTATCCACGATGGCCCCTCCGCCATCCAGGGGGAACATTTCCAGGTTGGTGGTGGTGTGCCTGCCCTTGCCCGTCGCCTGGTTCACTGCCTTCACCCGTAAGCCCAGTCCGGGTTGCATGGCGTTCAGCATGGCTGTCTTCCCCACCCCCGACTTACCCACGAACACCGACAGCCGTCCGCCGAGGGCAGCCCTCATCTCTTCGATTCCCTCGCCGGTCAGGCTGCTGGTGAGCACGAAGCGGTAGCTGACCCGCCGGTATTCTTCGAGCGCCTCCAGCAGCTCTTCCTGCCTGCCCTTCACCAGGTCGAGCTTGGTGATGCAGATCAGGGACGGGATATCCCCCGCCTCTGCCGATGCCAGGTAGCGGTCGAGCAAGTTCCATTTTGGGTCGGGTTGCGCCGCCGCTATCACCGGCACCACCTGGTCCACATTGGTCACGATGATCTGCTCGAAAGGGTGCGCCCCCAGGTGCAGAGGTTTGGGCACCGCGCTCCTGCGCGTGAGCTTGTTGCGCCTGGGCAGCAGCTCGATGATCAGGCCTTTTTCGTCCTCTGACAGGATGTAGCGCACCTCATCACCCACCGCCAGTGGATCCATGTGTTCCAGCTCCACCACTTTTTGCACCCGGTGGTGCAGGCTGCCCGGGTCGGCAATCGGGTAGATCAGTTGCTTGCGCATGCGGTTGGAGAGCTCGCACGGCACTACCCGGCCATTGGTGTGGACGGTGTAATTCCCAATCGTTTTTTTGTAGACCACACCGGTGAAGGTGGGCCTTCCGTCGTACATGTTGCTGCTATCAGAATGCATTGTCTTCAGTCCTAAAGAAACAAAACCAGCCACGTGTTATAACCGTAGCTGGTGTGGGTGAGAAATATCGAGGCTGCAATGAGTACCTTTACCGCCAGGTGGCTGGCAGGCACCCTATTCGCAGCTTAAAACAAAAGCCACGGGTCATGGACGCTCCCGTGGCAGATCGACTGGTCAATGGTAAGGCAGTCTTATTCCGTCACCTGGAGGCGCGCCCATGTGTTATGAATGACAAGTACCGAGATCATATGTAACATGAAACGCTCTCCTTCCTTCAAGATTAACATGCGGTGAGAGTTTATCATTGTGTTCGACAGGCGTCAAGGGAAAAAATGGCATTCTATCTCCATCTCATTGGCCTGCCGACTGTTCCTGGTACACAAATAATTGCCAGTCTAAGTCGAAAAATCCGTAAGATATAAAGACAAATAATATCTGATTCGGTGTATAATTGCCGCACAGAAGTGGGAAATTTGTTGGCAGGCAAAGTTTACCCTCCATTCTTATTTTTTATATCTGGTTAAATGGTTCGAATTTTGAATTCGAACAGAAAGGTGATCAAAATGCGTGATATAGTCGCAGGTCTGTTTATTTCATTAGATGGTGTTGTGGAAGCGCCCTCTATCTGGGGATTCCAGTATATGGATGAGGAGATGAGCAAGGGCCTATCCGACGGCATTGCCCAGGCCGATACGGTGCTGCTCGGCCGCCGGACGTACCTTGAGTTCGCCGATATCTGGCCTAAACAAGGTGGTGAAGTGCTTATGTCCGACTTTTTCAACCGGTCGCACAAGTATGTGGTTTCCTCAACCCTGGAATCCCTTTCCTGGCAGCCCGCCAGCCTCATCAAGGACGATTTCGCCCACGAGATTTACCTGCTCAAGCAGCAGCCTGGCAAGAATATCCAGGTACCCGGCAGCCCCACGCTGGTGCGCTTTTTGATCCAGAATAGCCTCCTGAATGTTCTCAATCTCACGATATGCCCGGTGGTGGTGGGTTGCGGAATGCGCCTGTTCGATGAGATGGACATTTCATTCAAATTGAAGCTGGCCCACTCCACCAACCTGAGAACAGGCGCCATCAGCGCCACCTACCAGGTTGTCCCGGGCATCACCTCACCCGATCGGGCAGCGATGGGCCTCCCTTAAGCCAGTATGAGGGAATAAACTCTTGGTGTTCAGGGTTTGGTCCGAATTTTCATCTTTGATTTGTCAGGATACAGGATAAAAGGAGTTATCCTATGTTCGATAAAATTTCCATTGTCTCTGTCCCGGTCAAAGACAAGGATGCTTCCAAGGCTTTTTACACCAGCGTGCTCGGTTGCCGGGTTATAGAGGATAATCCCATGATGCCAGGCAGCCGCTGGATCAGGCTCGAGTTCCCCGGTGTGCAAACCCGCATTGTGCTGGTGAATTGGTTCAAGCAGATGCCACCCGGAAGCCTCCAGGGTATTGTCCTTATTACCAATGATATCGACCACACTTGTCAGGAGCTGAAACAACGCGGCCTCGAAATATCAGAGATCAAGGATCAGCCCTATGGCAAGGAGGCTGTCTTCTATGATCCCGATGGGAATGGCTGGGTTCTCCAACAACCACTGGTGTGAATATGCGTGAAGCAGGTCAATAAACAAGGAGAATTCATGAGAAAGATTGTGGTGTTTACCAACATCACTCTAGATGGTGTGATGCAAGCCCCGGGACTTCCCGATGAGGATACACGGGGTAATTTTCGCTACGGTGGCTGGGGAGCACCTTATGCTGCCATGAATTATGTGAATAATAGTGACCTGGACACAGGCCCCATGCTATTCGGCCGCCGTACCTACCAGCAGTTCTACAATTCGTGGCATGGCCGCACCGATAATCCCTACTCGCAGTTATTGGATAACGCCGTGAAATACGTTGCTTCTACCACCCTGCAGGAGCCGCTACCCTGGCAAAATTCGGTATTGCTCAGCCATGACATCCCAGCAGCATTGGCAGATCTGAAAGCACAACCTGGTAAGAATTTCCTGGTGATGGGTAGCGGTGTGCTGGTGGCTACGCTGATGCAGCACAGTCTCATTGATTTATATGTGCTCCTCATCCACCCGCTTGTGCTGGGTAGCGGCCGTCGTCTCTTCGCCGATAACAGCCTTTATACCACGCTGAAGTTGCTGGATCATAAATCGACCCCTACGGGGGTGGTGATTGCCACTTACCAGCCCGTATAAAACGAGCCTGCCCAATCTCACCGCAGATATCTATTCCCTTTACAAGCGGGTAGAGTGACTCACGAGTCACCCTACCCATCTTTATGCACTTCCTTTGTATCCTCCGTGATTTTCTTTTTTCATTAATTTGGTATACTCACCCCATGCCATCCACAATTCTCATCATCGAAGATGAGCCCGAGCTGGCCCGCGTGCTGCGCTCCTACCTCGAAAAGGCGGGTTACGATATCCTAACGGCATACCGTGGCGACACCGGCCTGGCCACCTGGGAGAATAAGCACCCCGACCTGGTCATCCTCGACCTGAACCTGCCCGGGATGGATGGCCTGGATGTCGCCCGGCATATCCGCCAGGATGAAAACCTGCGCACCCCCATCCTCATCCTCACGGCGCGTGCCGGCGAATCGGATGAGCTCACCGGGCTCGAGCTGGGCGCAGATGATTACATCACCAAGCCTTTCTCCCCGCGCATCGTGGTTGCCCGGGTGAATGCCTTGTTGCGCCGTAGTGAGCCTGGAAAAGCACTGGACCAGAAAATCAAAATCGCCGGTCTGGAAATTGACCCGGCTGGGCACACCCTCAGCCGGGAAGGAAGTACCATTGACCTGACACCCACCGAATTCAACCTGCTGGTCACCCTTGCCAACCAGCCCGGCAGGGTCTTCAGCCGGTTGCAGCTTCTCGAAGCCGCCCAGGGAGTGGCCTACGAAGGTTATGAGCGTACCATTGACGCCCATATCAAGAACCTGCGTGCCAAGCTGGAACCTGACACGAGGAATCCCAGGTATATCGAGACGGTTTTTGGCATCGGATACCGCTTTGTGAAGCAGTAACCAGCCATGGGGTGATGTTCGACTTCTTCATAAGTATACCTAACAACAGGAATTCCCCCATTGCCTCTCCCCACCCTCATTGCCTTGATCATTATTGTCATCACCCTCGTCGGGGTTGTCATCGGCCGGTATCCCTGGTTGCGTATGAACCGGGCCTCCATCGCCCTGGTTGGAGCAACACTATTCATCGTAATTGGTGCCATTCCCCTGGAAAAAGCTTTGCCGCCATTGGCTTTGATATCATCGCATTATTATTCGCCATGATGATCATCAATACCAACCTGCGCATGGCTGGCTTCTTCGATCTCGCCGCCTGCAGGATCACCCGCCTGGCGCACACCCCTCGCCAGCTGTTGACATGGTTGATCGTTTTTTCGGGTGTGCTTTCTGCGATATTTCTCAATGACAACATCGCGCTGATGTTCACTCCACTGGTAATCGAACTTACCTCCACCCTCAAGCGCAATCCTGTCCCATACCTGGTTGGCCTGGTCTCGGCTGCCAACATCGGCTCAACCGCCACGATCATCGGCAACCCCCAGAATATGATCATCGGTAGCTCGTCCCATATCCCATTTCTCACCTTCAGCGGTCACCTGGCCCCCATTGCCATCATGGGCCTGCTCATTTCGTGGGTCATCCTGGTATTCGTCTATCGTCGCGAGTTCACCCCCAGCCCGCTTACCGCTGAAAAACCTCCCGATTTGCAGATTTATAAGCCTTTTCTGATAAAAGACGCCATCGCAACCCTGTTGATGATCGTCGCCCTGTTCATTGGCGCTCCCATTTCATTGGCTGCCCTTTCGGCGGCAGCCTTTTTGCTCATCACCCGGCGTATCAACCCCACACGGGTCTTCAGGCAGCTGGATGGGCCATTACTGGTGTTTTTCTCGGGCTTGTTCATCGTCACTGGCGCGATCGAAACGACCGGCTCGCTGGGGCATCTGTTCAGCCTTGCCAGACCACTGGCCCAGGCTGGCGTGGCCTCGCTGGCCGGCGTGGCGGCTGTGTTGAGCAACCTGGTATCCAACGTACCTGCCGTCCCGCTTTTTCGCCCCCTCATCCCGCAATTCTCCAACCCGCAGCTATCCTGGCTGACCCTCGCCATGGCAACCACCCTGGCGGGCATCCTGACCCTTCTTGGATCCGTCGCCAATCTTATCGTGGCTGAATCTGCCCGTAAGCGTGGGGTTAACCTATCCTTCGTTGAATACCTGAAAACCGGAATTCCCATCACCCTGCAAAGCCTGTCTATTGGGTTAGTGTAGCTTCACTTTTTTGGACAGTACCTATGCGACTAAAACTATTCCTTTCCTTCACGCTGATTGTTGTGATTTCTGTCTCATTGGTGGCCGTCATCGCCCGCCGTGGAGCGGTCAATGAGGTGCGCACCTTCATTTTTCGCGGTGGGATGTACGGGTTAAGTGACCTGGCAGCCAGCCTGGAGAATTATTACAGCGCCAATGGTTCTTGGCAGGGCGTGCAATCAATCTTTCGTTCTCCTCGCGGTGGGGTAAATGGTTTTGGAGCAATCTTGAACCAGCGCCTTGAGCTCGCCAATTCTTCCGGCCTGGTGGTAGCCGATACACAATCTGCTGCTATTGGTGCGCAATTGACGCCTTTTCAGCTGGCAGATTCGATCACCCTGGAAGTGAATGGCACGACGGTGGGATATTTGTTTGCTGTAGGCGGCCTGGGGATTGATAACAGCAGCCAGCAGCAAGTGTTGAGCCGCTTAAACCGTGGCGTGGTGATCGCCGGGCTAATCTCGGGCGCTCTGGGCTTGGTGATTTCACTGGTGCTCGCCTATACCCTTTTGCGACCCGTGCGCGCCCTCACCGTGGCCTCACAACGCCTGGCTGAAGGGGACCTGAGCCAGCGAGTGGATGTTGACGGCACGGATGAGTTGGCCACCCTGGGGCGCACCTTCAACCAGATGGCCGATTCATTACAGCAGGCAGAAGAAGCCCGCCGTAGCATGACCGCCGATATCGCCCACGAGCTGCGCACGCCCCTGGCCGTGCAGCGTGCCAACCTGGAAGCACTCCAGGATGGCGTCTACCCCCTCACTGCCGGTAACCTGGCACCGGTGATCGAGCAAAACTTCCTGCTCACCCGCCTGGTCGATGACCTGCGCACCCTGGCCCTGGCAGACGCCGGGCAAATCGAGCTGCAGCGCACTCCAACCGACCTGGCCGCGCTGGTCACCAGGGTGGTCGAGCGTTTCCAGCCTCAGGCTGCCACCCAGCAGGTGAAGCTCATGGTTTCGCCACCCGCTGCGCCGCTGCCAATGGTCCCGCTTGACCCTGTGCGCATCGAGCAAATCCTGACCAACCTGCTCTCGAATGCTTTCCGTTACACCCCTCAGGATGGGAAAATCGAGCTTTTAATGAGCGCAACGTCATCGACGGTGCTGGTGCGCGTGCGCGATAGCGGCCCGGGCATCCCCACCGAATCACTGCCATACATCTTTGGGCGCTTCTACCGCGCAGACAAATCGCGCAGCCGGGCCGAAGGCGGCAGCGGCCTGGGCCTTGCCATTGCCCGCCAGCTGGCGCGTGCCCATGGCGGTGACCTTACGGTAGCCAACCATCCATCCGGTGGGGCAGAGTTTACCCTGACATTACCTGCTGAGCATAAACCGGAGTAGGGCTTCACCTTCACATCAGAAGCGAACGCAGTTTAGATAATGGTCTTATACAATCCCTTATCGGTGGGATTAATGAGGGCCTGATACCATCCGCTGCATTTGGGATGCACCAGGGCCTGAAACCCTCCCCTGGGCAACAAATACATGTGGGTATGCACCGGCTGGCAGCACAAGCTGAAAAGCGATCAGATTCTACTGGTGGCTTTAATATTCGCCTCGCTGCCTCTATCGACTCGCTGACATCTGGCTGCCTTCGGTAAGGCATGCAGCAAGGAAAAATGATTAGATTTATCCGCCAGGTACTTAATGTGCCCATAAGGTAATTTTTATCTAATTCTCGCTTTTCTCCACAATTTCTGCACATTCGTAGGATATCCTTGTCCTGGTAATTAAGGTTTAAAAACCAGAGGGATTAAAGGGTCTTTTAGGTCTGTCTTCAGGAGGTATCCATGTTCCATGATAAGCGTGTTTTAACCATCGTCTCAACCGTCGTATTGCTGGCACTGGTGCTGGCAGGCTGCGCAGGGACGGCAAACGGCCAATCCTCGAGTGGTTTCACGGGGTATGGCACGGTTGCCCAGGTGAGTTACACCAACACCGTAGAAAGCACCGGTAATATTGAGCCCCAGCACATCGCCTCGCTGAGCTTTTCCACCACAGGTAATGTCGCAATGACCGAGATCAAGGTGGGGCAAAAGGTGAATGCCGGTGATACGTTGATGACACTTGACCCCACTACAGTGCCGTCGAATTTACAAAGCGCCCAAACTGACCTGACCAATGCTCAGAATGCGCTCAACCAGCTGACCAACCCCGACCTGGATACGGTTGCCAATGCGCAAGCCGCGCTGTCGAATGCTTACGCCAGCTTCCAGCAAGCCCAATCAGCACTTTCCAATGCCATCATCAACAACCAGGCGGCCAGCAGCGACACGCTCTACACCAGCTGGCTGGATGCCAAGACAGCCTTGGATCAGGCACAAAATAACCTGCCTCTGGCGAATGCACCCATCGATGTGCAGGCTTATTACCAGGCGGTCAGCGATGCCAGCGTGCTGCAGGAGGAGCTGGCTGCGGCAGAGCAAAATTCCAGCAACAATCCCCAAGACAGCATCATGGCCCAGAAGGTAACTTCGTTGCAAGCTGCTGTGCAAAACAGCCAGGCAAAGGAAACCCAGCTGCAAGCTGATTTATCTGCCGGTGTGGTACAGCTGGTTAATACCCTGGTAGACAGACAAAACGCGTATGATGCCGCTGCCGTTGCCTTTATTGGAGCAGTGGTCACTACTACTGCCAGCACCAATGTGAACCTGGCCCAAATCCAGGCTGACCTGACTTCCAAGCAATCCTCCTTGCTAAGTGAGCAGTCGACCCTGCAAGACCAGCAGAACCAACGCGCGGCGATGAACGGCAAGCGGTGTTCCGCTAGCACGATCGCTGATTACCAGGATAAATATGATGCCGCCCTGAGAAGGTATGAATTGTCAGCCCACATCATCGGCAGCCCGGAATATAACGCAATGGAAACTGCAGCGGCAAACCTTAACTGGTGCTCATCTGATTACAGTGCAGCCGAGATTGCTGCCCAGAATGCTGATATCGCCGCCACCCAGGCACAGATCCAGCTGCTGCAAGCACAAATCTCCTCCGACCAAGCGCAGATCAATGACGCAGGCAACGCCGTCTACAGCCTGGCGATTAATTTGAGCACCGTCATGTCAACCTACCAGGCAGCAGGCCAGGCATTGAACAATTCTGTCAACTCGCTATACCAGCTGCAAGTCTCGCCCAACCCGGATGACATCGCAGCCGCAGAGGCGAAGGTACAGTCAGCCCAGGCAGAAGTGAACAGCTTAACACTCACAGCGCCCTTTGCGGGTGAAGTGACCCAGGTGGGTTACCAGCCTGGCGATAGCGTAAGCCCAAGCACAGTGGCAGTGGTGCTGGTGGACCGCACGAGCCTGTATGTAGACCTGCAAATCGATGAGAGCCAGGTGGTGGCGCTGAGCCAGGGCGACAAAGCCACCATCACCCTCGAAGTGGTTCCGAACCTGAACCTGACGGGTAAGGTCACTTACATCAACCCCGTGGGCGCCTCCAGCCAGGGCGTGGTGTATTACGATGTGCAGGTCAAGCTCGACGCGGCCGATCCCTCCATATTGATCGGTGCTACAGCAGACGTAGTTATCCAGGCTGGTGAGCCACAGGAAGTGCTGACTGTGCCGGTCGATGCCATTGGCAATGATTCACAGGGTGAATATGTATACGTGATCGGGCAGAACGGCAGCTCCCAACAGGTTGCAGTTACCAGTGGTCAAATCCTGCCCAATAACACCGTGATTGTCACCGGGAACCTGAAAGCAGGTGAAACTGTTGGCTTGCTATCCAATCCCACAGTCGGCACGAATAATCCCACCGGCGGCGGTGCTGGACGTTTCTTCGGCCCATAAACCGGTCATCTGCCGGTGGAGAGGTTTAAGATGATTGAGCTTGAGCAAGTCACAAAAATTTACCGGCTGGGGCAAACCAAAGTGGTGGCCCTGGACAATATCAGCCTGGAAATTCAGGCAGGCGAGATGGTGGCGATCATGGGGCCGAGCGGGTCGGGGAAAAGCACCCTGATGGCCATCCTGGGATGCCTGGATATACCCTCCAAGGGGGTTTACCGGCTGGAAGGGCAACCGGTGGAAAAACTGAATGAAAACCAGCTTGCCCAGGTGCGCAGTCGCAAGGTGGGGTTCGTCTTCCAGCAATTCAACCTGCTTCCGCGCACCAATGCCCTCGAAAATGTAATGCTCCCCTTGCTTTACGACGGTGTGCGCGGTAGATCGCGTTATGAAAAAGCTAAGGCAGCTCTTGAGCTGGTAGGGTTGGCAGAGCGCACTCACCATCGCCCAAACCAGCTTTCGGGCGGCGAACAGCAGCGGGTGGCAATTGCCCGCGCATTGGTCAATGAGCCAACCATCCTGCTGGCAGATGAACCAACCGGTAACCTGGATACCAAAACCGGGGAAGAGATCATTGGCCTCTTTCAAAAGTTGCACAATGAACAGGGGCAGACCGTGATTTACGTAACCCATGATGCCTTTATCGCCAGGCACACCCAACGCGTAATCCGCCTGGTGGATGGGAAGGTCATCAGTGATGACCCTGTTGCCCACCCGCTGGTGGCAGGCACGCCCAGGCCGGAAGATAATTTGGATGGCTAAATCATGAAATCCATGCCAACCTCAGTTGAATTCATGAGCAATGTTTGAGGAAGAGAAGTAGATGAACATACTGGAAAGCATCCGCATATCAATTCGTGCATTGGCCGCCAACAAGCTTCGCTCTGGCCTGACCATGCTGGGCATCATCATCGGAGTGGCAGCTGTGGTGGCCTTAATGTCCATCGGGGCAGGTGCTACCCGCAACATCACCAGCCAGGTGCAGGGGTTGGGCTCGAACCTGATTGCCATTACATCTGCGCGCTCGGTCCGCGCCTCAGGCGTCGGCGCCCAGACCACGCCGTTATATTATTCAGATTACCAGCAAATTGCCAATGACACCACAAATGTCTCGGGCATCACACCAACCTACCAGACCACCGCTCAGGTGATGTATGGCAATAACCAATCCTCGTTTGCGGTCACCGGAGCCACCCCCGACTTCCTGGGGGTGAACGCCTACACGGTGGCTGAGGGGCGTTTTATCACCAGCTATGACAACCAATCAGGAGCGCGGGTGGTGGTACTGGGCTCGCAGGCTGCCACCGACCTATTCAGCGGATTGAACCCACTGGACCGGCAAATCACCATCAATGGCATCAACTTCACCGTGGTGGGCGTGCTGGCATCAAAGGGTACCACCAGCTTTTTCAACCAGGATGAGGTAATCCTGGTCCCACTGGAAACGGGGTATGTGCGCCTGTTCGGCGGCCGGGCGGTGGTCAATGGCCAGCGCACGCTGTCAAGCATATCCTTATCGGCGGCGAATGCCAACGATGTAAATGGTGTGATCGACCAGGTGGAATACATCCTGCGCAGAGACCATAACCTGACCCTCACCGATAGCCTGCCATTCTCAGTCGCCAGCCAGAGCCAGGCACTCAGCACCCTCAGCAGCATCTCCACCACGCTCACCGCGTTCCTGGGAGCCATCGCAGGGATTTCGCTGTTCGTGGGTGGGATTGGCATCATGAACATCATGCTGGTTTCGGTACGCGAGCGCACGCGTGAAATCGGCTTGCGTAAAGCAGTAGGCGCCAGGCGCTCGGCCATCCTGACGCAATTCATCGTGGAAACAGTCACCATGAGCCTGCTGGGTGGGATTTTAGGCATCCTTCTCGGTGCAGCCATTGCTGGGATCATCAGCCTCACTGGGCTGATCACCCCATTTATCTCGATTTCAGTGATCCTCTACGCTTTCTTCTTTGCAGCATTGGTCGGCCTGTTCTTTGGGATTTACCCGGCCTACCAGGCAGCTTCGCTGAGGCCAATTGAAGCGTTGAGGTATGAATAACCTTAATGAACATTCGTGGCAAGATTTAGGAGAAGAAATGGAAGCAACCAGGCGACCAACTGTGGTCACAATCGCAGCCATTGTGTTGATCCTATTAGCGTTGTTAGTGGCGGGATTGG
The DNA here is from genome assembly GCA_964385625.1 of uncultured Anaerolineaceae bacterium. Classification (GTDB taxonomy): domain Bacteria; phylum Chloroflexota; class Anaerolineae; order Anaerolineales; family UBA4823; genus FEB-25. The sequence continues at coordinate 15,955 of CAYLPS010000057.1, forward strand.
GGATCGCCAACCAGCTTAACTTATTAGGGCGAGGTGGGCTTGCCGGACGGGCATTATTCAATAACTCGTTGCGCAGCCGTAATTTCTTGCCGCCCAACGGATTCCCATCCGGTGGATTTGGCAACAACCCGGGCACAACACCCAACTTCATACCCAACCGGACGGGACTAACCGGAATTACCAGGTTGTTGGGCATCATCCGCCCGGTAATTTTTGGCCTGGACATTGTCCTGCTGCTGCTGGCGGTAGTGGCAGCGATTGGTTTATTCCGCACCAAGCGCTGGGCAGCCATCATGGCAATCGTGCTGGCGGTGCTGACCATCGTGGTGACCATCCCCGGAATGCTGCGCATCTTTTCAGCGGTGACATTTATCGAGAACCTCGTGCGCATCCTGCTGGCCGTGGCAGTGATCGTGCTATTGCTGCTACCCGCATCCCGGAAATCGTTCGCCTCTCCCCAGGAGATGGATATGGATGTATAAGCTCCCATGGCCAACCGGGAGGCAATAAATCGCAGAACACCCCATCCCTCTATTTCCCGGAACGGTTCTATGCGATAATGGAGACGACATGCCAAAGAAGATACTGGTGATCGATGATGAGCCGAAGATTGTGGAGATCTGCCAGGATTATCTGCTCAAAGCCGGGTTCGATGTGGTGCACGCCTATGACGGCCCCAGCGGGTTAGCTGTCGCCCAGCGCAGCCACCCCGACCTGGTGGTGCTCGACTTGATGCTGCCTGCGATGGATGGGCTCGACGTCTGCCGCGAGCTGCGCCGTGAAAGCAACGTACCCATTATCATGCTCACCGCAAGGGTTGAAGAGGCAGACAAGCTCATTGGCTTGGAGCTGGGGGCGGATGATTACATGACCAAACCGTTCAGCCCCCGCGAGCTGGTGGCTCGCGTGCGCACTGTGCTGCGGCGCGGTGCGGGCAGCCCACAGGCAGAGGTCATCCATGCGGGTGACCTGACGCTTGACAGGGGTCACTACAGCGCACGCTTCCCGGGCCGGGAAGTGCCGCTGACCCCCACTGAATTTGAGCTGCTGGCCACCCTGGCAAGCCAACCCGGGCGCATTTTCTCCAGGGCACAATTGCTCACCGCCATCCGCGGCGTGGCGTTTGAGAGCTACGAGCGAGCCATTGACTCGCACATCCGCAACCTGCGCCGCAAGATCGAGCCGCCCGATGGCACCAGCAGCCATATCATCACCGTACATGGAGCCGGATACAAGTTCGTTGAGGTAGAGTGATGAACCAGGTCAATGCTCGGTCGATTCGATCGGTGAGGCGGCGCTTACTGATCTTGCTGTTGCGGGCATTGGGCCTGGTGGTGTTCCTGACCGTGCTGTTGATCCTGATTGCAGCGGGTGTAGTGATCAGCAGGAACGCTGGCAACAACCCGCTGTATCGCACGCCTGCGGCGGTCATCCTGGAATCATATTACCTGGGACACGGCAGCTGGAATGGTGTGGATGCAGTCCTTGAGGGGAACACCAGCACCAACAACCGTGCCTTGCGACAGGACTGGAAGCAGATCGTTTTGGTGGATGACCAGGGGCGGGTGGTGCTGGACCATGGCTATGCAGATACCCCATCGGTGGGAACGCTGTACCAGCCCACACCCAATGTCAGTGAACAAGCCCTGACCCTAAATGACCAGGTGATAGGGACGATATGGATGGAACACAGCGCTGTACCGAGGGCGCTGCAGCTGATCATCACCCTGATGGGACCGATTGCGATCATTTCCGTGCTGCTTGGCATCCTGACGCTGGTGACCGGCTTGCTGCTGATGCGGCGGATGATCAACCCGCTGTCAGAGGTGATGGCTGCCGCGCACGCCGTCTCACAGGGCGACCTGTCGGCGCGGGTGCCGGTTCAAGCGAGCAATGATGACCTTTCGGCGCTGAGCGACCATTTCAACCACATGGCCAACGAGCTGGAACGTGCGGATCATGAACGCCGTAACATGCTGGCGGATATTGCCCACGAGCTGCGCACTCCCATCACCATCCTTCGCGGGCGGCTGGAGGGCATCTTGGATGGGGTTTACCCGGCGGATGAGGCCCATATCGCCCCCGCCCTCGAAGAAACATACCTGCTGGAGCGCCTGGTGGAGGACCTGCGCCTGCTGGCACTGGCTGAGGCCAACCAGCTGCGCTTCGAGCTGAAACCGGTGAGGCTGGATGAGCTCAGCGAGACGATGATGGGGCTGTTTTCGGCGCAGGCGGCTGAAAAGAACGTCAGGCTGAATTTGCAGGCTGAGGATGGCCTGCCCGAGGTGCTGGTTGACCCGCAGCGCTTCCAACAGGTGATTGGCAACCTGATTGACAACGCCCTGCGCTACACTCCTGAAGGCGGCTCGGTGGACCTGGCCATGTGGAAGCAGAATAAATCGGTGCTGCTGAGCGTGGCAGATAGCGGCCCGGGCATCCCAACAGATGAATTACCCCACGTGTTCGACCGCTTCTGGCGCAGTGAAAAATCGCGCGCCCGCGCTACTGGCGGGGCCGGGCTGGGGCTATCCATCGCCCGGCGCCTGGTTGAAGCACAGGGTGGGAAAATCAGCGCCCGCAACCGCCAGCCACGCGGCCTGGAAGTGCAGATCATCTTGCCCGCCACGCTGCCTGCAAAAGCAGGCCAGGTTTAGCTCTCAGCAACAACACAGCCATCAAGTACCCGTGCTGATGCTCTCGACCCTGGCACTGGTGATGGCGACCAATGCCTCAACCGGCAGGCGGATATTCAACCCCCTGCGCCCACCGGAGATGTGGATCTCACGGAAGCCGCGGGCACTCGAATCCAGCACCACCTGGAAACCCTTGTTGATCAGCGCCAGGGGCGAGATCCCCCCTGCCTGCAAGCCGGTGAGCTGCTCGGCTTCATGCTCGGTTGGCAGGTGGAGCTTCTTCTCTCCCAGCGCTTTAGCCAGTAATTTCAGGTCCACTTCGGCGTTGCCGGGCACAACCGCCAGGATGGGCTTCCCCCTGGCCTCGCGCTTCACCACGATGGTCTTGAACACCTGCTCCAGGGGTACATTGAGCAGCCGCGACGTCTCGGTTGCGCCCAGCTTTTGAGCAGGCAGCTCATATAGCGTGTAAGGGATCTTTTTTGCATCCAGCAAGCGGCTAATATTCGTGGTGACCACAGCGTTGGCTCTCGATGATTGATCCTGAATGGCTATCTCAGCAAGTAAACATTGAACGCAGGTTGATAAGGCATTCAACTCGCTACCTGACTGATAGATTTTACTGCAAAATAGTAAACCTGACTGCTGTGGCGGCAGGAACTGAGAAAATGCTCCTCGTTGCAACTGTTTACGACGGCGCACGGCCCGGAATGGAAAGATTATTTGCTCGAATAATCTAGGGAAGCGGAGCGGTGATAAACTTAATGCGTGCAAACCCCGCTTCCCATCCAGGTGATGCTCCAGGTGCGATATGCCGCTTGATGTATTGGGCATCATCTTTGCGATCATCTCCGCTGCAACCTGGGGCGGAGGTGATTTCAGTGGGGGGCAGGCAGCCCGCAGGAGCCACCAGTTCCAGGTGCTGCTGCTGGCAGCAGGCTCGGGGATGGTGGTGCTGCTGATCAGCGCCATGGTGAGAGGTGAAAGCCTGCCGGATGGGCGAAGCATGCTGTGGGGGGCTGCCGCGGGGGCAGCCGGAGCCCTGGGGATGGCAGCGCTGTACCGGGCGCTCTCCAGGGGGAATACGGCGAGCGTGGCGCCCACTTCTGCCATCACCTGCGCAATACTGCCCGTGTTCTTCGGGCTATTCACCGCCGGGCTACCCAAGCCAGCCCAGCTGGTGGGGTTCGCCCTGGCTTTCGTGGGAATCTGGCTGTTGAGCAGATCACCTTCCAGAGGTGAAAAGGCATTCAAGGAGGGCATGCTCCAGGCGTTCGTCTCGGGGATTGGTTTCGGAGGATTTTTCATCTTCATGGCCCAGGTGGGTAAAGGGCAGGTGTTCGCTCCAATACTGGTGGCACGCAGCGTAACGCTGATCATCGCGCTCATCATGCTGCGCCTGAACCACCTGCCCACACCAAGGCTCACTTCGAACCCGATGGCCGTGCTGGCAGGGGTGTTGGATACGGGCGGCAACGTCTTCTACCTGCTGGCCACCCAATTCACCCGCCTGGATATCGCGGCGCTGCTTTCATCTTTCTATCCGGCGAGCACGGTGATGCTGGCCGGGCTGGTTCTAAAAGAGAAAATAGCACCGGCGCAATGGGCTGGGATGGCCGCCTGCCTGCTGGCGCTGATCCTGATCCTCATTTGAGGGGGGAAGCAGCGGTCGTTTTGCAGATCATCAGAAACCTCATTGAAGGCACTGCCTGGTGATAGAAAACCACGCCCCAACAGCGACAGTCTGTATTACAATGCAACTCACAAAAATCACCTGTTTAGACGGTGAATGAAATTTACCTGGCTGTTTTTTTGATCGCACATGTCTCATTTTAATTGTTCCAGCAGAAAGGAATCTCCTTGTGATGCAGTTTTCTGATAGCACTTCAAGCATGGCAGGTGGTTATAGCTCGCAATTGAAGCTTTACCTATCGAATGGCGATTGGACAGGCCTGCACCAAACCGTCTCCGGCTGGCTGCGGTCGGATCCGCAGCAGCCCGTGGCGACGTTCCTCAAAAATATTGCCTGCCTGTTCACCAACCCGCCCAATATCATCCAGAATAAGAGCTACCTGGTGAACGTGAATAAAAAAGATTGGAAGGTGGTGACGGATTGGTTCGCGGGTTTCTGGAGCGAATCGGAAAAACACAATCCATATTTCCAGGCACTGGACTTCATCCTTAAACCGACCTCAAAAAAAGTAGGCAGCATCGAGGCGGCGCTGCAGGATAACCCGCATAATCCGGAACTGCTGTTTTTGCAGGCCATCGCCCTGCGAGATCGGAATGCTTCGATCGAGAAGCTGAAGAGAGCGGTTGAGAATAAAGCGGAATTTCCGGCAGCATTTTACCTGCTGGGTATCTTTTCATTGGAGCTGCAACATCCACAGGAGGCAGAAACTTACCTGGCGAAAGCGGTTGAGCAAGCCCCCGATTTTTTAGAGGCGCACTACCAGCTGGGATCGCTCTACTCACTGTACATCCCTGATTCAGCCGAAAAAGCACGGCAGCATTTTGAGAAGGTGATCGAGCTCGACCCGGAAGGCGGGGCGGGGAAGGACGCTAAGAAAGTGCTGGAGGAGAATACGGAGCCGCAGTATGGGCAGAGGATTGGCACAAGCACCACCACGCGCAAGGGAGGCCTGTCGACCCTCACCATCCTGGGCATCTCGCTACTGACCGTGGTGCTGTTTTCGGGGCCGGTTGCCCAGTTCCTCAAGATTAACAATCCCAGTATCGGGATATTGGCCGGGATCTTCGTGTTCATCGGGCTATACTCGCTGGCGGGGAGAAAGAAGTAGCTGATCAATTAACGGGGAAAGCTGAAAGAGCTTATGGACGAGTGGGAGCGCCCCAAGGCGAACGGTGAGACCGGAGGGGCTGAAGGGGGAGAGGCATTGGAACCTCGAAAAAACGAAGAGGAACGAATATCTTTCATCACTCGTCAGGAGCGGGAGGGGGTGATGGAGGGAGGCCGGGCTGAACAATGCCGAGCTCAATGCTGATATCATGGATGGCGGTATCAATGGCATCCTGCCAGTCGTTGGTGCTGCTGCCGAGAAGCGACTGGATGCGGATGATGCGGGTGATGGTGGCGGATGCCAGGCAGATGGCGCGCAGGACGCCAGCCAGATCGTAGACATCGGCGGAAAGATCGGTGGACTCGACGAGGCGGCGGGTGAAGATGCGAATGAGGGCGATCTCTTCGGCGAGACCCGATAAGCTGGTGCTTTCAACGCCGTCGAGGTGCTGCTTATTGAAGCGGCGGGTGTAGAAGCCGTGCTTGAGGGCATTCGCATTACCGGGCTGAGCGCCGGGGCGGCGATTGG
>CAYLPS010000058.1:0-21757 GCA_964385625.1 uncultured Anaerolineaceae bacterium
TGCGTGTCACAATCCACCACCACTGCCGAAGATTGTAACCAATCCCCATATAGGCGTATTCGTTGATTGTGGTGATGTAGTCATCCGGCAAAATTGGCTCGGATCGGGTTAAATTGCGCAGAATTTCTTTTACGCCAATCCGTGAGATGGACGGAATTGCCAGGGTTGCAAACAGCGGGCTGACCGGATCTGGCAGAAAGTCCACCACACTGCCGCGCATGTACTGGCCTTTCGGGTGAGCTGGTGTCCAGTCAATTGCCAGAGGCGCTTCTAGCTCAGGCAGGGCGGTGATCGGCCGTGCCTGGAGGATGGAGATGTGACCATCAGCCAGAGCCCACTCGATATCCATGGGTACTCCAAATAATTTCTCGATATGCACCCCTATGTGAACCAGCTCTGCTGCTGTGCCGTCATCCAATACAGGCGCGCGGCGCAACTCGTCAGGAACCGGCTTTTCCTGTGTACCGCCATTGGAACGGGTAGTCATCACCTGTTTGTCAGCAGTCTGGCGGTCCAGCAGCATGCCACTGGATTTATTGACGATGAGTGTGTCAGGCGTCACCAGACCACCTACCACCGCTTCGCCGAGACCCCAGGCGGCGCTGATCATGGCCTGGTCACGGCGACCGGTTACCGGGTTAGCGGTGAACAGGATGCCAGCCGCCTCAGCTGGCACCAGGATTTGCACCACAACCGCCAGGCTCAAGCCTGACGGTCCAATGCCCTGCCTTGCTCGGTAGCCGATGGCGCGTGCCGTCCACAGGCTAGCCCAGCAATGTTTGACAGCTTCCAGCACATTGGTGACACCCTGCACGTTGAGATAGGTCTCTTGCTGCCCGGCGAAGGAGGCTTCTGGCAGGTCCTCTGCCGTGGCGGACGATCGTACTGCCACAGCGGGATCTCTTCCTGCCAGCTCAGCGTAGGCCTGGGCGACCGCGCCCGCCACATCCGGCGGTGCCTGCGATCTGACGAATAACGCCCGGATAGCCGACGATGCAGCTTCGAGTGTGTCTGGTTGGTTTGCGTCTACCCGCTCCAACTTGGCCAGGATGGCTGGCTGCAGGTCATTCTCAGCTACAAAGCGCTGGTAGGCAGCCGTGGTGATGTGAAAACCATCCGGCACCGGCAAGCCGGAAGTGACCAGCCGTGCCATTGATGCCCCCTTGCCACCTACTGTTTGCAGCGTTGCTTTCGGATCAGCCAGGGGCAAGATATATTCAGAAGATACGATATTTGCATCCATTTCAGATCTCCAAGGAATGCCCATCTCCCAGAATTTCCACCGTGCCTTGTCCACCGTCCACGCGCACTCGATCGCCAGTACGCAGGCGGGTAGTGGCACTGCCGCAGCCAACCACAGCCGGGATGCCCAGCTCGCGGGCGACAATAGCAGCATGGGAGAGCGGTGCGCCCACATCGGTGACGACGGCAGCGGCGCGCGGGAAGAGCGGCGTCCAGCCGACGTTGGTAGTCACCGCCACCAGGATTTCACCCGGCCGGAGCTGCTCACCTTGCTCCGGCGCATCCAGCAGGCGCACCCGGCCTTCCACACGCCCTGCCGCGCCAGCAAAACCTGTGATGGTGCTCGATGCCGAAAGCGGCGCTACTACACTGGCATCATAGATATCATAACGCCGGTTCGGGTCAGCAGCCCATCGGAAGGCGTCGAAGTTCCCGCGGATGATCATCGGGTAAGTCGGCAAGGCACGGTATTGGTCATAGGTCTCTTTTCGGGCGGGGATGTTCACAGTCGCAGCCTCAACACCTGACAAAACATCCAATACCTCGTCGATGGTCAGTAAGAAGATATCATTCCCCAAATCGGTCAACGCGCCGGCTCGTAAGGCCCATTCGCGTTCAACCCACAAGAAGCGGGTGAGCTCATCCCGAACTGCTTCGCGCATACGGGCAGCAGGGCCGATCTGATCGATTTTGCGGCGTAACTTCTGCGCTTTATTCGGACAACGTTCCTGTAGACGCTCCCAGGCAGCTTTAAATTCATGCTGCCGTTCAGCCAGAAGTGCATCAACATTCACAGGGCTCTGTTCGTAATCCGCCAGCTGCCTGGCGAACCATTCAGGGTCCTCTGCGGGGCGCGGCATGGAAATCTCGGCTTCGTGAGGGCCGCGGTAACCATACTTTTGCAGGTATTCGGCCTGGCTCATCTTCCCTTGCACTACGCGTGCCATACCAACCACCGGCCCCATGCTGGCTAATAGATCATCTTCAATGCTCAGGTTGGAAGAGAGCGCGTTGGCGTCCGCTACACCAACCATTTCTGCCAGCTCTTTTCTCAACTTCACGGTCGCCTCCAGGGGTTGCGTGGCACCGCCCAGCAGCCAGATACCATCGATGAGTTCGGGCTCCAAGTTGTTGCTCCAATAATCGATCAGCTCGGTTTTATCCTGGATGTTTTGGATCTTACGGCGCATTTCACGGCAGCGTTTCGGGTTGGTTTTCAGGAACTCCGGCACCCGCTTGGCGCCATTTTTCTCCTTCAAACCCAGCTTGATCATGCGCGGCAGCGCCATAAGCATGGTCGAGCGTGGCATGGGAACCCGTGGAATATCCAATTGCGACGGGACATTCCCCAGCAAGTCCTTAATCTGCTCGATGGCTGTTTCTTTGCTTTTACCCAACGCCACAAGCATGGAGAGGCTGACGCTGACATTGGCGTAAAAACGACCACAGATATTACCCGAGAGGCGATAGCCTGGGAGGAAGCTGACTTTGCTCCATACCTTCTCAGTGATTGAATAGGTGAAAGGGCTCATTACATCCGGCCGGGCTTCGCCAAAGTTATTGCGCGACCAGAGGAAATCACCGGTCAGGCTGTCGTTCCAGGCGCCAGTTGTTGGTTCAAATCCACTTTTCTCAGTCATTTCTTTTCTCCTCTATCCAAATACGGTTCGAGCAGGCGAACAGAAATCAAGGTCAGGTTCAGATCCCACAGCTTGCAGAGTAATCCACGTAAGGCAGGCTGGTCGACTACCGTGGCGACCAACGTGGTGATGGGTGACTCATCAATATATGTTATTGTGATAGCCACACCGTCGAAGTATGCTTTCCAGCTTTCATCCAGTTCGCCCTGAAGCTCGATCTCGTAGATTAGCTTTGGATACTTATCATTCGAACTCATGTCATTGCCCTTGAACGCAAATTTGTTTTATCCTGCGATGATGGTACGACCATAGTATCCCTGAGGATTGGGGGATTTGTCATCCACCAGGTGGGGGATTCGATCGCGGGAAAAGGACATCCCCCATTTATAAAATTGATGATACCCGCACATCATCAATTACCTATTAATCGTAAAAATTTGCCAATAGACGGGGATGTGTGCATTGCCACCCGCCAGCATGGTAAGTTGCCTGCCAAACTTACCACAGCAAGAGTTCAATCCGTGATGGCGAATCCCGCCTCCTTATTCAGGCCTGATGATGACCATGGCGAGCCTGCAAGCATAGCGTTCCAAATCCTCCCGGCTGGGGGTTGCAGGCAGACCCTCCGCCCGCAGAATAGCACCAACCATCTTCGGGTGCCGTTTCAATCGGTATTCGAGGAAGTCGGCGATCCGGGCAGGATCAGTGCTCGCCTCAGCTAGCCCTCGGAATTCGCCAGACTTAACCCTGACCAACACATGGGGATTGGCGAGGATGTTCCGGTACCAATCGGCCTGTGTCCCTCGGGAGGACCCAACGATAATGGCACCATCGATCTCCTCATACTGTAGTGCGGTGACGCGCGAAAGCCCTGTTTTCCGCCCTCGAGTGGTCAACAGCAGGATGAGACGCCCAACAATCGGCCCGAAACCAAGTGCGTACAGTGCTGAAAAAATGTAAGATGGAGGGGGGCGCCTGGGCATGCGGTGGATACTCCATGTAAAGAAGCTGGAAAATGTTTTTCAGGATCAGCAAATCGTCTGGCGTTGATCGTCACACGCTCTAGGCAATCCTTTCGAAGATGAACGGACACTCCTTGCCACCATACCCAATCGTGGTCGGGCGCATGAAGCGTATCTTGTGCTTGGTTGGGTCAATAGGTTTTATCCAGTTCTGGTCCCAATGGCAGAACACCTGGGTCAGCTGGGGCATGGCTACAGCTCTAAAAAAGTCGGCATAAAAGCACTTGGTGGCGGTCATGGGAAAGCATCGCTCAGTCTCCTCTATGCGAAAATCCCATTCTCTCCCATACTGTTCAAGGGCGCGCCGCTTTCCCGCACGAGTGATCGCTGTGTATGCATCTCTGCTGAAGGTCAACAGCGCCAGGGTGTAGAGCCTCAGAGTGGTACGGCGGATCCCAGTGAAAATGTCATCAATCAGCTCAAATGTCTCCTGGGGTTCTAATGGAGCTGTTGTAAGGGCATGATAACTTGCAAGCACCAGTGCAGCGAGGCGCAGGTGTGGTTGAGTTCGTTTGTCAACCACCATGATTGAATAAGCGGCAATAATTTGCTCGATCTCAAGCTCGCGCAGGAGCTTCTCGCAATCCTGGATTTCGAGCCGGGTGATCCGTCTTTTAAGCCGGCGGAGCATCTCCTTCTGGTAGCGATCGTCCCAAGCCATCCTGTCCATCCGAATGAAAGTCGAATTCACCTCACTAGATCACACCAAGTTCCTGCGCTCGTAAAACTGCGTCCCAGCGCCGGCATACACCCAACTTTCCGTATATATTTTTACAATGGGTCCGTACGGTGCTCACGGCGATATACAGCTCTCTGGCGATTTCCGGGTTGGATAATCCTCTCGATAAAAGGCGTAACACTTCTTGCTCACGCTCGCTGAGTGGTTCGATGAGAGCGTAGGTATGGGGAGGTTTTACTCTCCTCTCCATGTTAGCAGGTTCCCCAGATGCTGCCAGCAGTTTTGCTACATAGGCGGGAGTCAACGCTCGTAAGGCAGCCTGGTGCAACAGGCGGGTCACAGGTTCGCCCTCGTCAAGGAAGATGCGCACGTAACCGCCCGGTTCAGCCAGGGTGAGAGCCTCGGCAAATACATCGCTTGCCTGATCGTCATCGCCTGCGTGTTGAAATGCCAGGGCTCTCAGTATTTGGATTTCGATGAGGAGGTCTGTGCGGTCTAATTGCCTGGCCTGGTCTAACAGGGTGTCTAGCAGCTGGAGCGCTTCGCCTGTTCGCCTTTCAAGGATGAAAGCCCGCGCCAGCACAAGCTGCTCATATTTACGCAGGTGAGTGTCGACATAGTCTTCCCGCTCATTCCGAGCAGGATGGTGTCTTGGGGCCTCACCAGGTGCCAATCCATGCTGTTTTGCCCAGCGCATGACCTCAGCGATATTTCCCTGTAGAACGAAATAGTATGCCCGTTGGAGTTCTGCAAGGATATCATCGAGTTGAGATAAATCCGACCTATTAGCGATCTTCCAGGCAGTCTCGATTGCCTCACGGGCGGCGGCCACATCACCTTGTGCCAGCCTGAGGCGCATGAGCGGATAGTAGGCATCAAAGGAGGCCAGTTCGTTCCACTGTCTGGCCAGTTCGATGCTATCGCTGAGATATTCGTCCGCCTTCTCGAGATTGTTCCATTCCCGTTCGAGCTCGCCCAATCCAATCAGCGCCTCGCTGGCAACCGGCAGGCGATACCCCTGCGGGTCGGTCGCTGCATGGAGTGCCTGCTCCAGCGTCTCGTGGGCAAGCTGCAAATGTCCCTGGCGCATTTGCAACCTGGCCCGGTAAGAGAGTGCGGAAACGGCGATCAGCGGATTGCCAATTTCCTGGCACATCCTGATGACCTTGTCAAATGCCTGCCTGCCATCCTGTTGTTCTCCAGCGGATAATCGTATCATGTTCAGAATCAAGGTAACCGTGCTTCGTAAAAAAAGATCGCTCTCAGGCAGGTTTTCAAGCGCCTGGTTACATAGTTTTTCAGCAAGAATAGTGTCACCCTGGAAGAGCAAGAGATAGGCGCGCAGTGCTGCTATTCTGCCTGCCATGCTGTCGGTGCTCTCAGCAGCGTCTTGCAGGCTGGTTATACACTGCAAGCGCCGCTCGACAACCTCTAGCGATTGGCCGCTCATCAACAAGGCCCAGGCATGAAAAAAAGCCAGCTTGGGGCGATTCCATCCATATTCATCCGGCAAGCTCTCCATCCAGTGGAGGAAGGTCCTGACCTCACTGCGCATTAAGGTCGCTTCGACATTGTCTTCGATCAATGTTGCTGCGCGTTCATAAGCTTTCGCAGCCAGGGCATGATGAATGGCTTCACCTGCAAATCCCTCTTGTGCGTACCAATAACTGGCACGGTCGTGCAATGCAGTAACAAGATCAGGATACAATTGCCATAGGCGTTTACGGAGCAAGTCGGAAAAAAGATGATGGTAGCGATACCAGTGACGTACATCATCCAGGGGGATGATGAACAAGTTGGCTGATTCCAGGTGCTCCAGGATAGATTGGGAATCAACCTTCGGGAATCCGGCAGCCTGGGGCTTTTCCAATTGCTGCATGCTTCCGCTTTCCTTCTCTCCCACGACTGCATCACATAACAGGCCACTCATCCGCTCCAGGATTGAAGTCTTGAGCAGAAACTCCTGCAGGTCTGCTGGCTGGTGTTTCAGCACTTCTTCGACCAGGTAGTCGAGGATAAAACGGTGGCTTCCGGTGAATTCCCTGACGAATTCCACCCGGCTGGTGGAATCATGATGACGCTTTTGCAGCGATAGGGCCGCCATCTGCAAAGAAGCAATCCATCCCTCGGTTTTGGTTTCCATGGCAATTATATCTTCTGCTGCGAGGTTGAGTGCCATGACGGTGTTTAGAAATTCTGTGACCTCCTGTGCGTTAAAGCGCAAGTCATTCAGGCGCAGTTCGGTGAGCTGGCCTCGAGCACGCAGGCGGGGAAGGGGTAGAGGCGGATCGGCTCGGGCGGCAAGGATCAAATGCATGTTGTCCGGCATATGTTCAATGAGGTAGCCGAGCGCCTCATGAACAGCCCGGTCTTCCACTTCATGGTAGTCATCCAGGATGATGACGAAATCCTTTTCAGATGCTGCCACATCGTTGACCAGAGGCATCCAAAACGCTTTCGCAGGTTGCGGTTGTGTGACCAGCGACATCTCATGGGTCTGCGTGCCAACAAGTGGGTCGACATTTTGGATTGCGGCCAGGAAGTAGCGCAGGAATTGTGCCAGGTCATTATCGTTACGGTCGAGTGAAACCCAGCCGACCGGTCTTGAAAGACGATAGATCCACTGGCAGAGCAGGGTAGTCTTGCCATAACCAGCAGGAGCGCAGACCAGGGTCAATCGCTGGTGTAGCGAAGCATCGAGTCTTTCGAGTAAGTGCAAACGCACCACATGTTTTTCAAGAACGGGTGGAGGATGCAATTTTGTGAGAAGCAGGTCCATCTGCGAAAGAGGACGAGACATGGGTAAAACCCTAAGAGGCGGTTCTATTGGTTATACAGTCATTAAGGGTGATTATACATCCCTCTCATATCCAAGTCGATTATGGAAAATACATTTGCTGATTGGTTACATAAGATGATCTGAGCGAGTGCGTTTTATGCGCACCGAGGCCTGCTGGCGCTGGTCATCGGGCGGAACTAGCGGGGATAGCACGCGGGTCAGCTTGGATTAGAGAAATTGTGGCTCAGCCGCTTTTTGGGCCGGGGGTTGGGTAGGGGGCTGCATGGTAGCGAGATCAGCAGTCTGTGAGGGTTGGGTGGAAGGCTGAGGGGTATTAACCACGGGCTGAGAGGCCTGAATACCGCAGGCGGTCAGCGCCAGCACTGCTGCCAGGTTTATGGTGAGTACACGGAATAATAGGTGGGTTTTCTTCATAGATCATCCTCAGGAGCACAGACGAATTTGAGCCAAAAATGGTTACCTTGAATTTGAGGAGACCGGCGATTTGGCTGTTTACCCTGGAGAAGTATCCATTGAACCGGTTGTTTTTACCCAGGAGAACCAATGCCACTTATCAACCGCCACACCTGCGAAACCAGGACAGTCAGGCTAAAACCCAGCCCTAAAGGCAGCACGGCCGAGATCAGGGTCCACTTGAGGCTGCCGGTTTCTTTATAGATCGTATACAGGGTTGTGCTGCAGGGATTATGCACCAGGCTGAAGAGCATCAGGTTGACTGCAGTCAATAAAGTCCACCCCCCTGCCTGGAGCAATGCCATTATGCCAGAACCCGCTTCCATCTCGAACATCACACCGGCTCCCTGACCCATTTCATGCATGCCGGTGGACAGAACGGTCAGCATGAGCACAGTGGGGATGACGATCTCGTTGGCGGGTATGGCGAGGATATATGCCAGTAGAATCACGCCATTCAATCCAACTAGAATCCCCAGTGGATTGAGGAAATTGATCAGGTATTCAGCCAGACTGGCGCTGCTGATATGGATGTTACTGATCAGCCAGATCAGCGCACCGGCTGGCAAGGCAAAAACCACTGCCCGCCAGAGCACGAAAATGGTTCGATCAATCAGGGAGGTATATATGGTTTGCAAAATACGCGGCGGCCGGTAGGGTGGCAATTCCAGGCTGAAGGTGGAGATCTCGCCTTTCAGGATCGTGCGGGAAAGCGCCCAAGAGACGGCGAAGGTGAGCAACACGCCAAGCATCGCCACGCCAACTACCGACAATGCGGAGATCAGGCCAGCCAGGTGAGCGGGCACCAGTACGCCGATAAACAGGGAGGCGATCAAGATTTGAGTCGGCCAGCGTCCGTTGCACAGGGCAAAGTTATTGGTAATGATGGCGATTAAACGTTCACGGGAACTATCGATGATGCGGGTGGAGACCACGCCGGCGGCGTTGCAGCCGAAGCCCATCATCATGGTGAGAGCCTGCTTCCCATTCGCCCCGGCTTTTTTAAACAGGTTATCCAGATTGAAGGCTAATCTCGGCAGGTAGCCGAAGTCTTCGAGCAAGGTGAACAGGGGGAAGAAAATTGCCATCGGTGGGAGCATGACGCTAACCACCCAGGCCGTGGCCAGGTACATGCCATCGATCAAGATGCCCCCTAACCACCAAGGGAGGCCTATCTCGACAGAGAACGCTTTCAATACCGGATGAAACTTATCCAGGAGCAGTCCAGCAAGCCACCCGGAAGGGATGTTGGCGCCGGTGATGGTGATCCAGAAGACCAGAGTGAACAGCAAGATCATGAGAGGAAAGCCCCACACGCGGCTGGTCACAATCCGGTCGATGGATGCATCCAGATCGAAGTGCATATTGCGATCCAAACGGGTGACCGCCCGGTCAGTAATCCTGGCGGCATCGGCATAGATGTCCTGCATCAGGTCCTGGTGGAAATCTCGACCGATTTCCCAGCGTAAAGATTGGGCTGTCGTCAGGATATCTTCGGGGGAAATTGGAGTTTGATCGCTCACCGCGGTACTTCCATTTTCAGCGAATGCTCAATGTCTTGTTCCTATTTATGCTGGCCCAGGTCCCCCAACTCACCCCTGACAAGGGCCTCGGCGATCCTTTCATCTCCGTCCAAGAGGCGTAAGGCCAACCAGCGAGCATTGGGCAGCGCGGGGTAAAGCGTTTTTATTTGCTCTACGAGAACGGAAATTGAGCGCTTGAGCGCCGCAGCCTCGCCCTGAATGCGATAGGGCTTGCAGATCATCCTGCCCGTAGCTACATCGTGGATGGCCTGGAGCAACTTGGGTAAACCTTCGCCGTAGCGTGCAGAGGTGGGTATGACCGGAACGCCCAGGTCGCGGGTCAATTGGTGTTCATCAATCTGTATCTTGTGACGGCGAGCCTCATCGATGAAATTCAAGCAGATGACGACCCGCTCGGTGAGCTCCATGACCTGCAATGCCAGGTTCAGGTTGCGCTCTAGGCGCGTCGCATCCACGACCACCACATCCGGCTGGCCGAAGAGGATAAAATCGCGCGCAATCTCCTCGTCGTAGCTAGTGGTGAGCAATGAATAGGTACCGGGAAGATCAACCAGCTTGTAGTGGCGGCTTGCGAACTGGAAGCCACCTTCCGCCCGGCTGACGGTTTTACCCGGCCAGTTGCCGGTGTGCTGCCGTAGCCCGGTGAAGGCGTTGAAGACTGTGCTCTTACCGGTGTTCGGATTCCCCGCCAATGCCACGACATAGTCCCAATCTTGCATGTCGATGCCTAACTTCTTCAAGTTGGCCGCGTGATGGAAGGCGCTGGCGGGATATGCACCCGATTCTGGCTTGCTGATGCCGTCATTCATGGTTCATTCTCCTGCTACTGGCTGGATGTTGATTAAGTCAGCCTGCTCAAGGCGCAGGGCGATCAGCGCCCCGCGCACGCGATAAGCCGTCGGGTCACCCATGGGGCTGTGGAGCTCGGCGGTGATGATCGTCCCAGGAATGATCCCCAAATCCATCAACCGCCGACGTTCAGGTCCACGCGCGGCAGGAGAAATGCCCAAAACGCGCCCTTTTTGCCCAGACTTAAGGCTGGACAGGCGCTGCCCTTGAACGGATATGGCCCGTTCTGCTTCGGGCACGGGCACAACGAAGATATTCGCCGCCAAGGTGGGCAGCAGAGATAGCTCCTTACCGCCGGCATAAATTTGCACGCGCTGTTGAGTAACTTTAGATAATTGGACAATCATACCAGGGTGTAACCCCTCTCCGATCAATTTTGCATAGGTGACAGCCGGCTCGTCTTCGAGGTGGACGATACACAGCGGGGTGTTAATTTCCATATCTACGATAGGCCTACCAGCATGAGACGGTAATTTTCCGGCAGCCGTAGGGATCGGATCGCCATGGGGGTCGTGGGTAGGATGGCCCAACCTGGCACTCAGCTCATCCGCCTGGTCTTTGGATAATTGGTGTTCGATCCGGTCGGCGCGTGAGTGCCACTCGTGGGCGGCGTAACGGGTCTCCTCTGCCAGATGGTGCTCCCAAAGACGGTGAGCGCGAAGGATGCGCAGGGCATCCTCACGCCCGAGAGGGGTCAGCTCGAAACTACCTGCTCGTATTTGAACCCGTTCCTGGCTTGCCAGCCTTTCCAGGATGCCAGCAGCTTGCCCCAGGGGAATTTCCAACGCGCCAGCAAGACTCTCCAGAGAGGGCTGGTGGTTCAGGGTCTCACAGTTCAGGATATGTTTCAGGGCATCTTCTTCCAGCGCATGTCTGGCCTTGTGCTGTGTCTGGCTCCAGCGAGCCAGCAAGCTACGCAAGATGTGCATCATAGCCCTCCGATAGCGAATGGCGCTCCCAAACCCCCGCGATGCGGGTGCTACAGAAGGGACAGCTTCCATGGCGGAGGTGGTTTTCGATCACCCGGAAGCCAGCTCTTCGGATGAGTAGATGGCCACATTGCGGGCAGGCAGTAATTACCTCTCCGGCAACATTGCCGAGATAAACGTGTAAAAGCCCTTCTTCACGGCCAATTTCGTACGCTCTTTGCAGGGTATCGATGGGGGTTGGCGGGCGATCGGTCATCTTGTAGTTGGGATAAAAGCGGCTAATGTGCCAGGGCGTGTCCAGCCCCAACTCCTGGGCAATGAAACGCGCAGCATCACGCAATTCAGCCGCGCTATCGTTCAGGTCGGGTATCACCAATGTCGTCACCTCCAGCCAAATTCCCTGCTGCTTGATAAATTTCAGGTTATCCAATATTGGCTGTAATCCTGCGCCAACATAATGGTGATAGGTCTCTTTACGGAAAGCCTTCAAGTCCACGTTGGCAGCGTCCAGATAAGGGCGGGAAACTTCCAGCATCTGCTTGCTCATGTACCCATTGGTCACGTAGATATTGGCCAACCCGGCCTGGTGAGCGAGACGCGCCGTGTCATGAGCGTACTCGAAAAAGACTGTCGGCTCAGTGTAGGTATAAGCGAGGCTAAGACAGCCGGTTTCGAGAGCGTTAGCGACGATCTGTTCGGGGGTGGAGGAACGGCCTTCGATCAGGTCACGCTCGCGCGGCATCTGGGAGATATCCCAATTCTGGCACCACTGGCAGCGGAAATTGCACCCGGGCGTGGCAATGGAATATGCCAGCGAACCGGGATAGAAATGATAGAGCGGTTTCTTCTCTACCGGATCCACATGTTGACTGATCGTCTTGCCATATACCAGGGTATACAGGACCCCGCCTCGATTCTCTCGCACGTGGCAAACGCCTCTTTTACCATCTGCGATGACACAACGATGGGCACAAAGCAGGCAGCGGACACGGTTCCCAGGCATTTTTTCGTACAATAAGGCTTCTTTCATGTCACCTTTGTGGCTTTCTCTCAGCGATAAACACCAGACTCAAATGTTTGATTCGCTTATTTTTATGTACTCGTTGCTGTGTGACAGGCTTGGAAGTCTGGTGGGGCCTCGGGCTGAAAGCGCACTGGAGAATAGGGTGAGACCCTGATTCCAATATGCTGCGTATTGCACTCGAGTCCTTTCCTCACCCGGCCGTTTTACCCAGGGCCTCAAGCAGCAATTGCTTGAAACGATCAAGGGTGATGGGCTGAAATTCCACCTCCAGTCCGGTCCAATCAAACAGCTCTAAAACCTGCTCGGCGTGGTTGGTCATGTACTCATCCGCCAGGTTAAGACCATCGAGCACGATGATCTTGTCGTAATAGCCGGGAAAGTTCGCATTGGCATCCGCTTTATCCCAGTAAAAATATTTTTGATAAACCGTCTTCCAGGTCTTGAGCCAGCCAGGGGTGAACCAAAGGATCTTATCCTGCCGATCAGCGCTGATGCGCTGTCGATCATCAAAACCGGCCAACATGTCATAGCCATAATCTCCTTGAACTCTGACGATGGCATGGCCGGCTTGCCGTAAGATTGTATCCACCCGCTTTAACGGCTCATCGGTGCTGACATGGCATTTCTTGCCGTAGATGACGATAATTTCATCTTCGGAACACAGCTGTCTGGCTTCCGCCAATCTCCTTTGCAGATGTTGCTCCAATTTTTCCGGAAGGGCATGTAAACCAGGTGGGGTAAAAAAGATCCGGCGCGGATTCAGAAACCCAATTTCCATTAGATGGGTCAACTCAGGGTGTAACATGCCGCAAGAGATGATGCAGCGGTCTTCGAACGAGGGGTGGTCCAAGGGTTCACTCTCCTTTCGCGGATGGACGTCCAGCACTGCGTGATTCAGGTAGGGTGGTAAAAAGGGGATTTCTGAAAAAAAGCTCTGCTGCAAGGGGTGTCAGGAACATGTAAATTGATCCTAACTCTATCCAGATTAGGGAAGCAAGGATGGAGACAGGGAGAGGATGTACAATCTTGCCGAAAAATTTCCATTGCATTTCGGGCCTCCCTTAGGCGGGTTTACCTTCTATCAATTCCACCGAACTGGAAAGGACCCGGAATACGCATGCCGGCCTGGGAAGGAGCATGGGTACCTGCTGCCGATAGGATTGGTATTCCGCCCCAAACTTGGCCACTAGCTCCCTCTCTTCCACCAGGAACAGGAACACAAGGATCCATGACCACTGTATGAAGGTGATGATCAAGAAGGACCATGGATGCCCGATGAGCAGGCCAAGGGAGGTCATGAAAATCCCCACGGCTAAGTGGTGAGGGTGCCGTACGCAGCGATACAGGTCGGTAGTGACCAGCTGGTTGGTGCAGCCCCACCTTTCAGGTTCCCCTAAAAGCTTCAATAACCTTCCAGTTCGTTTCAACGGGAAATGAGCCAACAGCATTCCGACGAAACCTAAACCACGCACGGGCCAGGGGAAGGGCGCGGTAAGCAGGACGAGATCCGTTACAATCCCGGCGATGATCGAGATGCCGACCAGAATGAGCCAGTAGATGAGACGTGCACGACATACCGACACGGACTACCTCCAATGAAAAGACATTCTTACAACCTGCGCAGTAAAGAAGCGCATGGTTATGGGTGACCATGGATAATAATTAATCATCGAGCACAAAAGTAAAAATCATATCTATCCTAAATCATCATCCTGGCACGACTTCAATTGACCATGTAGATCGTTCCAGCTGGACAGGGTTTCACCCGGGCACCAAAGGCATTGGCCAAAGCGAGGTATGCGCTTTCGCCAGTGCAGTGGTTCAAGTAGAGGAAAAGAGGGTCATATTGATCACGAAGCACATTCGAGACGTGTTCCAAATAGGCGTCATCAGCATTTGCCAGGTGGGTTCCCCCCAGGATGGCGATGATCGGCCGCCTAAATGTATTCCTGACATGAGCCAATGTATTCAGCAA
Source organism: uncultured Anaerolineaceae bacterium (assembly GCA_964385625.1). Classification (GTDB taxonomy): domain Bacteria; phylum Chloroflexota; class Anaerolineae; order Anaerolineales; family UBA4823; genus FEB-25. The sequence continues at coordinate 14,158 of CAYLPS010000058.1, forward strand.
CCCGGCATGACAGCAGCCACAGATAATGATTAATCCTTTCTGGGTGTCCATCACCAAAGACATATCATCCAGGTATGGATCAGGATGCCATTCACCTTCGACCTGAATAAAGTGGCTGGCACTGCGCCCTTCCGGTTCCGAGCGTTCCGCAATCTCTCCGGTTGTCCACAAGCCGGGTAGCACTTCAACAGGAGAATCATTAAGCTGTAGATTGGAGGTATAGGTTTCCACTCCCAGGTCGGATGGTAGGCCGATGGATTTATATTCGCCCTCACTAAATGAATACCGTGGGCGCAAGATGCTGGGGTTGGCAATCATGCGCAGTTTCTTATTTAGGGGAAATATCGCCCTCATCCCGCCGGTGTGATCAATGTGAGCGTGACTCAGGGCAAGGGCATCTACATCATGCAGGCGCAATCCCAGCACATCCAGGTTATGGGTTAACACCGTTCCGCTCTGACCAGTGTCGAAGAGCAGGCAACCATGTTCAGTCTCGATCCAAAATGCCAGGCCGTGCTCTCCCCATAACTGGCTGCCCCGCTGAACGGTGTTATCAACGACGCAGATTATCCTCTTCATAGCCTCTCCCTTCCCTACTGCACTAATTTCAGATCCAGCAAGGGTGTGCCATTGATCGCATCCAGGCCACGCACGCGTAACACATTTCCTTCCAGCGAGATCAGATCTACAATAGTCACGCCGATAAAGTTGGGCCGTCTTGGGCTGTGCAAGGTAAACACACCGCGCCTGGGCCGATTTGGGTCGCCTCGGGGGTGCTGGAGCAAGTCATAACCCTGCGAGCGATGAAAATAGAACACCACCATGATTTGCTGGCCAGCTTCGAAACCCTGTAGACCTTCGGCCAGGGAGGCATCGATGACCAGGCGCGACTCGGCTGAACGGATGACTTCCGGCGTGGCAGGCTCGTCGAACCCGTTTTCCACGTACCCGATCGCCCGGAGATGCAGGGTCTGTTCTGCGGCTTGCATATCTCCACTTGAGGCGGCTGCGTTTTGTAGCTCCTTGCTCAGCTCCTCCTCCAATGAATCCAGCTGCTCCACCATTGCGGCAGGAACAGAATGAGCCGGCCAGCGTTTTTTAAGGTCCTCGATTTGCTGCTTAATCTCTTGTACCCTGTTTTTACTCATCGTCTCACCTCCAGGGTACCTTTATATCATTAACCCGACCTCAAAACCCTCAGAGATTGCTTCAAGGGCTTTGCGAGGCTGGAAAGCATCGCCAATGATGTGAATCTCTAATCCGCTGCCCTCCAGTAAACCTGCCAGATCGCGATTTGACCGCACTCCCACAGCCATGATCACTGTTTCGATGGGAAAATGGATGGTCTTGCCATCCTGCTGGGCGATCACCGCATCCTCGGTCAGTTCGGTGACCTTGGTGGAAGTATGTAGCGCCACACCCTGATGTTTAAGCCTTCCAAGGAGCATGGTTTTCGCTAAGATGTCCATGTCCTCTCCCACTTCAGGCAGCATCTCGATCACGGTAATAATCTTTCCCTGGCTGGAAAGCAGATCGGCTACCTCAAGACCCACCAGCCCACCACCGATCACCAGGGCAGATGAGGTTTCAACCTGCTCGATTCCCTCGAGTACATCAGACGCCAGAAGCCAGTGCGATTTGGTCAGGCCGGGGAAGTGGATGGTCAGCGGAACACCCCCGGTGGCGATAATGACCGCGTCGGGATGGTCATTGAGCACCATCTGAGACGTGACCTGGGTTCGTATCTGGACATTAACCCCGGCACGCTGCGCCGTATTTGATAGATAACGGATAACATCCTCGAAATCCCCTTTGTGAGGCGCTTGCATGGCCAGGTGGAATTGCCCTCCCAGCCTGTTTTCTTGCTCGTAGAGGGTTACATGATGGCCGCGTTGGGCGGCGATGATGGCTGCTTCCAACCCTGCGGGACCGCCACCAACGACCATCACATGGCGAGGTTGTTCTGCTTGCGTCAGCTGGACCTGGTGTTCACGGCCCGTCAAGGGGTTGAACATGCAGCCGGTACCCCGACCGAGGCGCAGTTGAGCCAGGCAACCCTGATGGCAGGCTGCGCACAACAAGATGGAACCCTCGTCTTTAGCCTGCGCCTTGCGTACCCAATCAGGATCGGCCAGGAAAGGACGCCCTAACCCAATCAAGTCGGTCTGGCCACTGTCGATGGCTTCACGTGCAATTGCAGGAGCACGTATCCGCCCGGCAACCATTACCGGTACCCCGATCGCTTTGCGAATTTGGGCTGCCATGGGCAACAGGTGGGCCTTGGGCGTGCCAGTGGGGTATAGGCAGAAAGGCACTGATTCGCACATGGTGCCGGAGGTGAGGCTGATGGCATTCACGCCCAGGGCTTCAAGATTGCGGGCGATTTCGGCTGCATCTTCGATCGTCAGGCCACCATCAACGTAATCGGTGGTGTTCAGGCGCACGATGATGGGGAAATCGCTCCCCACCTGCTGGCGCACCGCAGTGATCACCTGCCTTCCGAAACGAAAGCGATTCTCAAATTTGCCTCCGTATTCGTCTTCACGGCGATTGGTGTGAGGCGACAGGAACTGATGGATGAGGTAACCATGGCTGAATGGAATCTCAATGGCATCGAAACCTGCCTGGCGAGCACGATGAGCCGCAGCACCGAAGGCGGCGAGCACTGCGGCAATTTCACTCTGGTCCAGCGGACGAGGCCTTACCTGGTTAGCCGGGCAGAGCACGTCGGAAGCCGAGACCAGATCATCAGCTGAGACTAGTTGGGGATTCGCCACCCTCCCGGCATGATTAATATGTGCCATCATCAAGCCGCCTGCCCTGTGTACTGCGCCGACCATCTTGCTCAACCCGGCTAGCAGGTCATCCGAGTGAATCCCCAATTGGGTAGCCAATTCGCGACCATTGCGCTGCACATACAACGGTTCGCTGGTAATCAGACCAACCCCACCTTGCGCACGGCGAACATAAAAAGCTACGTGACGGTCGGTCACTTCTCCCTTTTGTGTGCCATAACCTAATTTAATCGTGGTCATGATGATCCGGTTTGGCAGGGTCAGACTACCTAATTGAAAGGGCTGAAGCATTGTTTCATTCATAACGGTTCCTTTCCATGCCAAGATCCCGTTGTTCCGCCTTGATGCTGGGCGACCGGCAATCTATGTAAAGTTTTTACCATGCGTCACATCCCATGTACTGTGCCTGTGCGGCAAGCCGACCTACACGGTGAATCGCTCAAATCCAAAGTGATCATCAGGCTAAATCGTATTGAAATTTTGGCGTGTTGTTGAGTCATGCATGTTTCCCTTGTGAGGTTTAAGCCACTTTGCTCGCCACCTGCAGGCGCACGTATCCCAGATAGTAGGTGTGAACGCGGAATCCATCGAATCCCTGCTCCGTCAGCATGGCCTGTAGATCCCGATAGATGAAATCGGTCGCCAGGGGACACTCCAAGCTAAAAGCAAGACGCACCGGCAAGGGAGAACGTTTTAGATTAAATTCGTTGTAATCCAAAATGAGAAATTCGCCTCCAGGCTTCAGGGCACGGTTTGCGTTGGCAATGACTTTCAGACGGTCTTCCTGTATTAATCCGTGCAAGACGAAAGAGATGAAGACCTTATTGAACTCATCCTGGTAGGGAAGCGCTTCTTCAATGCGACGCTTTTCGATAGTGACGCGGGGATGGTTAGCGAAACGGTGCTGCGCCTGTTTCAGCATCTCCGCACCGATATCCAACCCGGTAACACGCCCATCCTCCGAGAGGTATTTTTTCATCAGGCTGATATTGCGCCCGGTGCCGCAACCGAAGTCCAGGATATTGTCAGCGGGTTGGATTTGCATATCCTTAACCACCCAGCGGATGAAAAAGGGATATGTACCACCCGTAATCAGGTTCATAAAAAAATCATAATGGCGTGCCTCAAAGCCATTCACTTCCACTTTCGAATCAGAGCGAGTGTACATTGAGGTCATTTTTCCTCCCCTCTCTCTGTGAGTAATCGCATCCAGGTTCTTTTCATTGCATCTTCTCTCCCCCGCGGGTTTTCCGTTGCTCCATATCAGATTCGGGTAATGGGCAGGCATTGGAAAAGGTAACCACCATCACCACGCTGCCATGCCCAGCCACGCGCTCAAAGGCTGACTTTATGGCTGCGAATACAGTTTCACCATCACCGATCAGGAGAGTGCTCATCACCCCCGGATCGACATCCAGGTGGTGCTCTGCGAAGATGCGCAGCACTTCATCAATGGTTGGTGCCAGTTTCTCCTGGCCCAGTGGATAGACACTGACTTGAGCGGAAATGGTGACCATGTGACCTCTTATTTTTCCTGGATCCTGACCGCCATGCCAATGAACCCACCCCAGGGCAGTGGCAGGGCAAATGGCCAAAAATCCCAGAGGGTAGTACGCCAGACGACCCTGGCCCTATCCCCGATAATTTTCAGGATGATGTGCTTCAGCTCTGCGAGGCTAAACAAGTGGGCAGCTTCCCATACCGAACCACCTGTACGCTGGTATGCTCGTCCCAGGCGGCTATCTGCGTTCAGCACGCCCAGGATAAGCCCTTGACGGGCAAGGCGCAGTGCTTCATGCAATGCCATGATAGGATCAGACAGGAACTCTAGGGTCGTAATCATAGCCACCAGGTCAACCGACTTGGAAATAAAGGGCATGCGCAACGCATCCCCCTGCACATAGTGCGCACCTTCCAACCTGCTGGCCGAATCCAGCATCGGTTGAGACAAATCTATCCCGATGGCGTGGAAGCCCAATGTGCCAAACCAGCGTGTGAAGTGACCCGTGCCGCAGCCTGCTTCTAGAATTGTGCACGCCTGAGGAAACCAAGCTAATAACCACTTCAACATAGCTTTCTCCTGGTGGTCAGCTCGCCGGCCAATGGTCTGGTACCAGGATTCGTAACCAGCAACGACCTCGGCACTGGCGAAAGGATTGGCATTACTATTACCCACAATGACCTGACACAACCAACCACCTATGTCATCATGCCGGTAGAGATGCGCGAGGTGTGAGAACCGGAGCGCAGGTAAGAAATTGGGTTGTAGGCTTAAATAAAATCCCTGAAACAGACCCATCGAATGGCAACAAAATTCTCTTGTACATAGACCCTTTAACCATTGTCTACCACCAATGTAACGAGGTAAATTTCCTTAGGTCAATCACCTGGCACCTTTTTGGGAAAATCAGGCAGGCCACATCATGATTTAGCGGTCAAATACATTTGCTCGAAAATCACAGCACCCAATTTGTAAAAACTTGCTGTGTTTTCCAGTGGCCTGGCATTGGATAAATTGAGTCGCGGGTGCAATCCACGCCACCAGTTGGGTGAAATGACATAGCTATAGCGAAAGCTATCCGAGCAAGATAGAGATCCTGAAAGATCTGAAACCTGCTTTGCTAGCTTTCCAGTCGGAAGTTCACGATCCTATCCAGCAAGACCTTGATCAATTGTTCTTGAATTGCAAAACCCAGCGAATAATCCTCTCTCATCATTTTCCTTAAGGCTTCAGCGTCTATTTCAATCACCTCAATATCGGTCAGACAGCGCTCGGTGGCATTGTAAACGTATGGATCAACGAGGGTGGAGCATCCAACAATCTCTTCGCCAGTAACAACGTCGACACGCACCTGACCAGCTTCACCGATCTCATAGAAAACTTCTACCTGGCCTTTTAAGAGGAAATACAAACGATCGCCTGGGCTGCCATCTTTGAAGAGCTCGTAACCTGCCGGATAGCATACTGCGCTCGAAATCTCGGCGATAGCGTTCAATTGGTTTTCAGAGAGACCTCGAAAGCAGGCGAATTCTCGTAAATATTTTGGGTCTGTCGCCATAATGCATCTACTTTGCCCTAACGGGCTATTCGGGCGGAGAATGGAAATGTGGCTGAGGCATTGGTCCGCCCAATTTTTCAAGAGCGATCGACAGAGCGTGATTAACTTTTCCCATAGCCTCAGCTGCAGCGAGCAACTCGGGAGTCGCTTTGCCGGGCGGCTCTGCCCAACGTTGAAATTCACTCGCATGTTCGCTGTTGTGGTCGATCCAATGCGGGATCAGCACTCGCAGTTTATCAATTTCGTTCATTGTATTCACTACCTCCTTCTTTTATCTATACTGAGCTGATATTCATGTAAATTGAAGATCATCGTTTTTTAGCCCCAAAGGGGAGGGGTGGCAGGGCTTCAGCCACGCGAATGCGGGCATCCACGATGGCCACTCCCTCTCCCTGTGGAAGGACGATCACCGGGTTAAGGTCCAACTCATCGATCTCGTGTATATCCTCAACCAGGGCGCCTACTTGCAGGATCACATTTTCAAGAGTCTCTATATCGTAACGAGGTCCCCCGCGATACCCACTGAGAAGGGGATATGTCTTTAGCGATTGGATGATCTCTTTTGCGTCTCGACCAGTCAGCGGGGTAATACGAACGGAGACGTCCTTCAGCAGCTCGACGAGTACGCCGCCGGCACTGCAAACGACAATAGGACCAAACACGAGGTCATGCGTGACACCGACGAGCATCTCAATTCCTGGTGGTGCCATGGGCTGGAGGATGAAGCTGACTCCTTTAATTCCCGCTGACTCTAACCTTTTCAACATCTCTTCTGCTGCCTGTTTTGCTTGATCTTTCCCCTGCAGATCCAATCGCACTGCACCGACCTCGGTTTTATGAACCAATCCCGGTGCAACAGCTTTGAGAGCGACTTTTCCCCCAAGCTCCGATGCAGCCCGGCTAACGTCCTGAGGAGTGGCTGCCGGTAACGTCTTTATCAGGTCAATACCATAACAATTGAGCAGCTGTGTTGTTTCATCGGGCGACAGCCAGCGCCCGCCATTTCGCAGGGCGTGTGCTACAATGCCAGCAGCTTCTTCCTGTTGAGCTCCGGTGGACCTGAATGGGACGGTCTCAGGAGAAGCAAGCTACTTTCCATATTGTGCCGCCCGCGCCAGAGCTCGTGCTGCCGCCTCAGGAAATGGGTAAGACGGGATGCGCATCTGCCCATCGGAAAGGATCTCGGGCGATCCATGATTAGCCATGAAGGTGCTCAGAATCGGGATACGCCTGTCCAGTTCTCGCGCCGATTTCAGTATTTCAGCGGCGATTTCCTGCGGTTGGATCGCTATAGGTGGAATGAAGATGACGATCAGGGCATCGATGTTTGGGTCACTCGCCGTAATTTGGATGGCACGTGCATAATCGCTGGGGGTGGCGGAAGCGACCATGTCCACCGGATTTCTGACACCGGCTGCTATGGAGAGAAATTCTTTCAACTCTGCCTGGCATTTGGAAGATAATTCAGGCACATGCAGCCCTAGGTCCTCACAGGCATCCGCCGCCAGTATCCCCGCCCCTCCGGCATTGGTTATTATCCCCACGCGATCTCCCATTGGGACCGGCTGTGTGGTGAGCAGGCTCGCCACGTCGAACATTTCAGACAGCAGGTCGGTGCGGATGACCCCAGCCTGGCGGAAAAGCGCGTCTACAGTGATATCCGAAGCAGCCACCAGGGCACCCGTGTGTGACTGGGTGGCACGGAAACCTGCTGACGAACGCCCGCCTTTCACAGCGATGATGGGC
>CAYLPS010000059.1:0-20124 GCA_964385625.1 uncultured Anaerolineaceae bacterium
GAATTTTTCTTCTTTATCGCATTAGCGACAATTTGATCCGCAAGGTAATTGACAAACCCGGCAGATATGCCATTCAATCGATAATATAGCTGTGCCTCGAGATTTGGTAGTATGAAGTATTGGCCGCGTTCGATGGACTTGAGGGCATATTTCGCAATGTTATCAGCCGTATTCATACCGGCTGTGCCATTCACGGCGCGCGTCTCGGGGGGTTTGAACTGGTTTTCGTAGGCAAGCTGAGGTGTATCGGTATCGGTTGGAAAAATGACAGAAATCCCGACCCCACGTGGCTTCATTTCCATGCGGAGCGCATCTGAAAACCCACGGATAGCAAACTTGGAAGATGCATAGGCAGTATATCCAAAGGTAGCAACAATTCCAGAAAAGGAGCAGATATTCAGGATATAGCCCGATCCGCGATTGAGCATGGCGGGTAAAACTTCCTTGGTCATGTAAACCGTGCCGTAATAGTTGACCTCGATCATCCAATTGAAGATATTAATATCCAATTTTTCAATATAACCAGGATGTGTGACGCCGGCTGAATTGACCAATAGATCGGGTGCACCGGAAGTTCTACTGACCTGATCGACCGCCATATGGACCTGGTCCAAATCGGAGACATCCACAGATATGGTAGCGATATTTTGATCGGGGTTTTTACGGTAAGTTTCCACCTCTTGCCGGGCGGCATCCAACAAGTCTTTGCGCTGGGCTAACAGCCAGACATGCATTCCCCGTTCAGCCAGCCTGCAAGCAATCGCTTTACCGATCCCACTCGACCCACCAGTAACTATCGCTACCTTACCCGGTTCCAGCTTTGCCTTGATCTTCATATTGATATTAACCCATTCACATTCAAAAGGATATCCCCTTTTGACTGGTTGGTGATGAATGAACAATGCACGATGATCATCAGGGAAAATCGGATTATAACTGGTTAATAGATATATTTAACATAAGTATTATTATTGGTTGTGTGGATTGGCGGTGTTAATATAATGCGCGCCCGCATATGTGTACAGGTATGGATGTTCGAGGCAATATTATGAAATTATCCTTCAGATTTTTCATCTATGCAAGGCAAAGGATACGATTATAGGTTAACATATGGGGATAATGAATAGGGCGCGTAAGTGAGATGAGGCATGCCGACATTATCTGAGCGATTGAAAGCCATGGGAGTTAAGATCGGGGCCAAGGATCTGCCAGCCCCGGCGGCGAAGGTTCGCTTTCCGGTCGAGGAAGTAGTAGCTGGGCGAAGTATTGAGATTGGCAATGGCAGCACATATGTGATTGAGCAGGATTTTCCCAACGATTACCTGCAAGGCCAGGTGAGCCTGCGCATTTCTGCCCGCCCAAAGACAATTGCGGAATGGGCGGGGGATGAACAAATCGCCAACCAGGACCCCGAGAGCCTGGTCTTCCTGGACACAGAAACCTCAGGGCTGGCAGGAGGGACGGGGACATTTGCCTTCCTGGTGGGTGTGGGGCGTTATACCACAGGTGGGTTTCACCTGGCGCAGTTCTTCATGCGCGACCCATTAGAGGAGCCAGCCCTGCTTATGGCATTAGAGGAATTCCTGGCACCTGGCAGGACGATCGTCAGCTTCAATGGAAAGGCCTTCGATGTTCCGTTATTAAATACCCGTTACATCATGCAAGGCTGGAAATCGCCCCTGGTTGATTTTTCACAGGTGGATCTACTGCACCTGGCGCGCCGCTTGTGGCGCGACCGGCTGCCCAGCCGCACCCTGGCGAACCTGGAAGTGCAAATTTTGCACGCCAACCGGACCGATGAGGAAATCCCCGGCTGGATGATCCCCCAAATCTACTTTGACTATTTAAGGGATGGCGATGCCCGCCCCTTGGGACGCGTGTTTTACCATAATGCCATGGATGTGGTCTCTCTGGCGGCGCTGCTGAACCATACCACAACGCTACTCGAAGCGCCATTGCTCCAACCCGAGAGCGAATACATCGACCTGGCAGCAGTTGGCCGTTTATTGGAGGATTTAGGCCATCTGGAGCAGGCAGCAGCGCTGTACGAAGCCTGCTTACAGGCGGAACTGCCGGAAGAAATATTCCATGATACACTTTTGCACCTTTCCCTGCTGCATAAGCGTAATGGTAACTACCCGGCAGCAATTCTTCTATGGGAACAAGCGGCTTCTCGCAGAAGGTTGTACGCCTACGAAGAGCTGGCCAAATACTACGAGCACCATGCCGAGAACCTGGAAGCGGCCCTGCGCTGGACGCAGGAGGCACTGGATTACCTGGATGGGGAGGGTCTGGCAGCCTCAGAAAAATTGCAGTGGAAAAATGAATTCCTACACAGGATGGAACGGCTGCAAAGGAAATTGGGGGTTCATGGCGAAACAAGCGACTCGTAGGTTCCGCTTGCTCGAGTGATTATTTCTTCAAACAGGGATAGTTCATCTGATCAGGGGGATAGTGGGGCATGCCATTGTTTGCTAAAAATCGCTGAGACAGGTTGGGTCAGCTTGCGGAACCCATAATCTTCCAATGGAATGGAAAGAGGTGAGGGCTACCCTGGTCACAAGCGGGGTAGCCCTCTGCTACGTTATGGTAAAGCATCGAGCTGTTTGCGAAGTTTTTTGACGGTCTCCTGGTAGCTGGCTAATTTATGGCGTTCTTTCTGAACGATATCGGCGGGTGCACGCTCAGCAAATGAGCTGGCGAGGAGTTTTTCCAGACGAGCGGCCTGCTGTTGCGCTTCGAGCAGGGCATCATTCAGGCGGGTCTGTTCCTCATCCAAATCCACCAGACCTTCCAGGGGCAGGTGAATCTCCACGGCACCGATGGCAAGCACGATATCTTGCTCCTGCTTGGCAGGAGGGGTTGCGGAGAGGGTGAATTTGCCGGGATCCAATTGCGCCAGGGCTGCGATGACGTTCTTGTGCTGGCTGAAGATGCCGGTCTTGTCACCCGCAGATAGCGATGCGGGGATGAGCTTGCCGGGTTTTACATTTTTCTCGGCGCGAATATTGCGGATCGAGCGAATCGACTCCTGGAGCAGGCTGAAGTTAGCAATAATGTCCTTCTCCCAGCCTTCAGGCGGGCGGGGTTCTGGCCAGGGGGAGATGATCAGGGCTTCAGGCCAATCGCTCGCCAGGCTGGAAAGCGGGGAAGCTTTAAGCGTAGTGCGCAAGTGACCCCAGACTTCCTCGGTGATGAATGGGATGAAGGGGTGTAACATACGCAGGCATAAGTCTACAACGCGCACCAGGGTCGAGGCGGTGTAGTATGCTCGGTCATCCCCTTCATTGATCTGAAGCTTGGCTATCTCGAGATACCAATCAGCGAACTCGCTCCAAAAGAAATCATAGATCTGGCGACCAGCTTCGCCGTACTGGTAGGACTGGAACAGACGCTCGACATCGCGCACGAGCTGCTGAACGCGGGCCCAAACCCACGAGTCAGCCAGGGTCCATTCCGGTTCACTATTTGGGGCGGCCTTGACTTTATCCAGGCTGGTGATAACCAGGCGACTGGCATTCCAAACCTTGTTCATAAAATTTCGGGCTGGTTCCACTTGCTTGATGCTGGCATTCATGTCTTTGCCGGGTGTGGAACCCACAAGCATAGCAAAACGCAAAGCATCCGTCCCCATTTCATCCATGACGTTGAGCGGATCGATGACATTATCGTACGATTTACTCATCTTCCTGCCTTGCGCATCACGGATAATGCCATGCAGGTAAATCTGGCTGAAGGGTATCTCGCCGGTAAACTCCAGGCCGAACATGATCATACGCGCCACCCAGAAAAAGAGGATGTCGTAGCCGGTTTCCATCATGGTGGTGGGGTAAAAATACTGGTAGTCGGGAGTATTGTCTGGCCAGCCCAGGGTGGAAAAGGGCCACAAGGCGGAGGAAAACCAGGTATCCAGCACATCCGGATCCTGCTCGATCTGGCGGCTGCCGCAATGGGAGCAGGCGGTCGGATCCGTGCGGCTGACGGTCACCTGCTGGCAATCCTGGCAATACCAGACCGGTATCCGGTGCCCCCACCATAGCTGGCGAGAGATGCACCAATCCTGGATGTTCTCCAGCCAGTTGTAATACACCTTGGTGAAATGGTCTGGCACGATATGGATGCGCCCGGAACGCACCGCTTCTAAGGCGGGTTGGGCCAGGCCTTCCATGCGCAGGAACCACTGGAGGGAGATCATCGGCTCGATCACCTCGCCCCCGCGCTGGGAGCGCGGGATGTTGAGCACATAATCTTCCTCTTTGATCACCAAACCTGCGTTACGCATATCTTCCCACAAGTTCTTGCGACACTCAAAGCGATCCTGGCCCTGGTATGGGCAACCGTTTTCGTTCACTCGGGCATCCGTATCCAGGACAGAGATGATCTCGAGACCATGCTTTTGGCCGATCTGGTAGTCATTGGGGTCGTGCCCGGGGGTAATCTTGAGGGCGCCGGTACCAAATTCGCGGTCCACATATTCATCCGCGATCACGGGGATCTGGCGGCCCAGGATCGGCACGATCACCTTGCGGCCGATGTACTTGTGATAGCGCTCGTCTTGGGGATGGACCGCCACTGCGGTATCACCCAGGATGGTTTCAGGGCGGGTGGTGGCGACGGGGATATTTTCACCGGAACCATCTGCGAGCATATATTTAAAGTAATACAGCTTGCCAGGTTCTTCAGAATACTCCACCTCCAGGTCAGATACGGCGGTTTTCAAGCCTGGAGACCAGTTAATCAGGCGCGGGCCGCGATAGATCAGGCCTTTCTCATACAGGCGAACAAAGGCTTCGCGTACGGCCCGAGAGAGACCGGCATCCATGGTGAAGCGCTCGCGGTTCCAATCGCAGGAAGCACCCAGGCGCCTGATCTGGCTGGTGATGATGCCACCGTACTTTTCTTTCCAGGCCCAGGCACGTTTCAGGAACTCCTCGCGACCGATGTCCTGGCGGGTGAGGCCCTCGCGGCGTAACGCTTTTTCGATCTGCAGGTGTGTGGCGATGCTGGCGTGGTCAGAGCCGGGGACCCACAGGGTCGGAACACCCTTCATGCGGTGATAGCGGATCATCAGATCTTCCAGCGAGACGAACAAGGCTGAACCCAGGTGCAGCTCACCGGTGATATTGGGTGGTGGGATCGAGATGACGAAGGGCTTTCGGTTGGGGTCAAAACCGGGTTTATGGGGATCATTGACCGGCTGAAAATAGCCCTGTCTCTCCCACCACTGGTAGAGCCTGCCTTCGGTGGATTTAAAATCGTATGCTTTGGGTAAATCGATGGCCGTCATAGTTGTCTCCTTTCAGATGCGATGCCCGCAATTAAACAGAAAACCTCTCGTCCAGATGAGGGCGAAAGGCAAACCATCCGCGGTACCACCTCACTTCACCGGAACACTCCGGTGCACTTACCACTGACTAACATCAGGGTTGCGCTATAACGGGCTTACCCGTGCTGGTCTACTCAAACCTTAAAAGGTCATTTCTTCAGCAATCTTGCCAGGCGACATTCGGTGGGATTTGCAGAGGGTAGTTTCCAGCCAACGACCTGCCCTTCTCTGACAGCAGATCCACCACCTACTCCTCCTGGTGATGTTCGTATTTAATTCGTGTGATTATACTCATGTTTTCGGATGACGTCAATCAGGTACATTTTCCTAAATAAAATATTACTCTAATACGATTTTTCGTAGAGCAGGTGAGCAAAAAGATTCGAGAACTGGTAGCGATTGGACTTGACTTTTGGGTTTCATTTGTGCTATCCTACAGCACATTGTGGATAAAGCATGCGGGTTGATTGATGATCTGCTTCACATGAATAAGAAGTAGCGTGGAAGGATAGTACTCTAGGTGTCCAGGAATAGCGAAAATGCAGCGTGAGCGGGTTGCGGATAATGTTTTTTACTTCCAGAGTGATGTATATGCCCAGGTGACTGCCGGGGCTATCATCGGCCCAAACTGGGCGGTGGTTATCGATACACTGGCAATCCCTGAGGAGACGTTACAAATCAGGGATTTCATCGAACAGGAATTGAATTTACCTGTGCGGTATGTGGTGGACACCCATTACCATGCGGACCATGCGTGGGGGAATTGCTTTTTCCCGGGAGCGACGATCATTGCCCATACGCTGTGCCGTAAACAGCTGGCAACCAAAGGGCAGCAATCCCTGATCGAGGCACGCAAACAAAACCCGACTTTCCGCAGGGTAAAAATCGTTCTGCCACAGCTTACCTTCGACGAGAGCTATCTTATCCTGCGGGTGGGGAAGAAAACCCTATCCATGTTCCCCTTACCCGGACCGTGCGCGGATAATATTGGGGTGCTGGTCGAGGAGGACCGCGTTTTGTTTGCCGGGGATGCCTGTATGCCCCTGCCATATATCGTGGATGGAGATATCGATGACACGATCACCTCGTTGAAAAAGATCAGCAAAATGGGATTGGAAAACGTAGTGCCTGGGCATGGGGATATTGTTTTGCGGGGTGAAATTGATGGGATGGTAAAGGAAAACCTGGCGTATCTCTCTGCGCTGCGCAAGGGTGTACGAAAAGCCGCACGGAGAAAATACCCGCTGGAGATATTAGATGAAATTGGGGTGGAGGAATGTGGTAAGAGCCGGGTACTGATCGGTGGCCTGGCTGAAGAACTCCACCGGCGAAACCTGCGGGCTTTATACTACCAGATGTATGGCGAAATACCCAGGGCGAACCCAAACGATGAGGGGGCTGAAGACGACGAAGATGATGAAGATGAGGTGTAAACCTATTCTTTGTCCCTGTGTAATTTCGCCCTCAGACCAACCATCCTTTCATTCCCAGCGATCAAACGTTTAATATTTGGCTTCAGCGACCAAGCCAGGGCTACAAATGCCAGCAGCCCATAAATGGCATATTGCCAGGGATTGAGGCCCAACCAGGCCCGGTAAGCAAAAACGAGGGTGGATAAAAGGGCAACGCTCATGGTGGTGATAGAAGCATACCCACCAAAATAATAGATCAAGCCACCTAAGGGGACAATCACAAACAGGCTCGGAAGCCATAAACCGATCGCACCACCCAGGCAGGGGGCTCCACCAGCCCCGCCTCGGAAACGCAGACGACCATCTGGACCGCGTTCGATCAGGAACGCAGAATAATTGTGGCCAATTATTGATAGGAAAGGTGCCAGAATATCAATCCACACATGGCTACCAGTGATCAGCAAATGACTGATCAGGACTGCGCCCAGCCCTTTCAAGACATCAAACACAGCGGTGGCCAAGCCTGCCCAGAGGCCCGCAGCACGCATGGCGTTGGTACCACCGGTGCGACCACTTTCCACCTTGCGGATATCTTTCCCGGAAAACAGCTTTACAATAATCAGCCCAAACGGAATCGAACCTAATAAATACGCTAGTAATAGCACACCCATACTGGCAAGGGTCACCATATACAGTTGTTCCTCCTTCGGCACCTTTGGCTACCAATAAAACACGTAATATAGCCTATAGTTGCTATTTTGTCGAGATTATTAGCGGGATTTCATCGGCTTTCGAAGCGGATTGCATATAGTAGCCGCGACATTGCCAGATATCCATTTCTTGATACCAAACCAAATAGACAATCCCAGGAAAAGTCAGCTCGGCAAAATCCGTGAGCGAGGGTCGCGAAATGCCATGTGGATGAGAATGATAAATGGCGAGAATATCATACCCCTGCCGCTCGGCCAGCAAGAAGGCATTTAATTCTTCCTGGGGATCCATGCGAAAGCGAAATGGATCGTGCAAGATATTCGTGACCGGGATAACGATTTGTACGTGGTTCCCCTGGCCGGCAAGAAGACCACAGGCTTCCTCAGTGGCTCTCGAGGCGACCTCAGCCCGCATCTGGGCTAGGTGTTCTTGGGTCAGGATAAGGCCGGAAGACAGGTCACTCATCGCAGGACCAAAGCTGCGCCCCAGGCGATCAGCAGGCTGAGGAGCGGCTCATAGATAAACTGACGGTAAGGCTTGCCCTCGATCAGATTGCAGAACAGGCTGATCAGGGCATAAGAGGGCCCCAGCAGCACCAACCCGAAAGCGATCGGGGTTAGTGGCCAGTAATTGAACGCGGCGGTAATTTGCCCTACAATAAATGCAATAATGGCAGATTCATAAATTGTCCATTCGCCGCGTAAGCGCAAATTGGTAGCCCGCAGGCTGACCAACCCAGCAGCAAGCGCCAGGATGGGGACATTGAACAATAAACGCACCTCGGCTGAGCGGAGAGCACCCGCTAAGAGCAGGAATAAGGCAAATGACACTGCCGAAAGCGCAGCGTTTGCCAATGGTAGATGGACATCGCGTGGATCAATCGCGATGTATTCAGCCATCAAGACCAGGATCAATATGATGGCGCCACCGATCAAACCCAGCCACCAACCTAAACCTACTGGCACGCTTGAAAGCGGGATACCGATCACTAAAGCGGTGAGGGCAGGCAAGATGGCATGGACTATCGTACGCTTGCCCTGCGCAGCGGGATGTTCACCAATGAGCCAGTTGGCACCCGCGGCCGTCATACCAGCGACCAGTAAGGAGGTGATCAGACTGACATTGATGTTGAGCTCGATATATAGGCCAGGAAGCTGTTGCGCAATCTGCCAGGCAGGCAAGTCGATGAAGCGCTCCAGGGTGTATGCCAGGACAATCATGGCAGCTACCACGCTCAGGTGATCGATATTCGGGAGGCTCCGGCCACTCAGTTGACCTTGCATGGCTTGATTTTACCCTTCCAGGGGTAATTTTCCAAGAAGGATTGTTACTTGACGATTTATCATCAATCGCTTAGGATTATTTTAAGAGGGCAGTATGAAAATCGGCATGATGGCTGATATAAACGAATCGCACGTGAGCGGGGTTACAAATCAGATCGCTCTCAGTAAAAGCTGGCTGGGAAAAGCAGGGCACGAAGTATATCTATTCACCTTTGGAGATCGTGACACCATCGATCACGAAAGGAAAATCGTCCAAACAGCCGGCATGCCGATCATCAAAACAGGCGTATTTCTCAATCTCCGTTATACCAGGCAAGCACGGAACTTACTCCACACGATGGATATCGCCCATGTGCACCATCCTTTTATAAGCGGCACATTGGCGATGCGCTACTGCACGCCGAGAAATATCCCGATCGTCTTTACCCACCATACCCGGTACGACTTACATACCCAGGCATATCTTCCCATCTTATCTGAAACCATAACGCAGATGGCATTAAAAGCCTATCTGGCACCGTTTTATAGGGCATGTGATTTGGTGATTGCGCCTTCAGAGAGCATGCGAAATATTTTATTGGAGCGATATCACCTGGATTCACGGGTTGAGGTGATACCCAATGGAGTAGACCTATCCGCATTCAGGGAAGATGTTCAACCCGTTGACCGGTCAGTATTTGGGTTTTCGGGGGAAGATATCATCTGCACGTTCATTGGCCGGCTATCGCCAGAAAAGAATCTGTCGATGCTACTCAGGGCATTTTATAGTGTTTCGACGACCTGCGATCGAGTGCGGCTGCTCCTGGTCGGGGATGGACCTGATAGAAAAAACCTGGAAACCCAAGTGAAACACATGAAGATCGGCCATAAAGTGCACTTTACGGGGATAGTCGAATATAAAGAAATCCCGGCCCATTTAACAGCCTCAGATGTGTTTGTCACACCATCTAAAACAGAAACGTTCGGATTATCCACCGTGGAAGCAATGGCGGCCGGGTTACCCGCACTGGGGATCGAATCACCCGGCACAAGCGATATCATTGAGGACGGAATTACCGGCCTGATCGCCATCGATGATTTGGCGGCATTCACTGCGAAACTAACCCTCCTATCAACTAATCAGGACTACCGGCGAAGGCTGGGGAAACAGGCAGTTCAAGCAGCCAAGAAGTATGATATCCGGGCAACCACAGGCATGCTCTTGCAGAAATACCAGGAACTGGTAGAGAAAGCCCAGCAACATCACAAGAGCCCACAGTATAAATTCAGGCGATTTCTCGACAGGTTCCAATGAAATCTAATCAACGTCAATCAACCGGCCGCCAGGGGGAAAATATCGCGGGAGAATTCTTGAAAAATAAAGGCTACACCATTTTGGAGCGAAACTGGCGCACACCGTACGGGGAAATCGACATCGTGGCCAGAAAGCGTGAATCGGTCGTATTTGTCGAGGTCAAGACAAGAGCCAGCCGCAGCCTGGGACCTCCCGAGATATCCATCACAGCCCGAAAAGCCAGACACATGCGGGATGCTGCCCAATATTACATTCAACAACACCCGGATATGGAGGCGGACTGGCAGATTGACCTGATAACAATTCAATTAAAATCCAGGGGTGACCCTATGTCGATCGATCACTTTGAAAATGTGCTCAGTTGAATAATCACACCAACCTGACCCGTAAAGCGGAAACTCCGGACATCCCATTAGTAGTGATCCTCGGGCCGACCGGGGTGGGTAAAACCGAGCTGGCGCTCGAATTGGCAGCACGGTTTCATGGCGAAATTGTGTCGGCTGATTCAAGGCTGTTCTACCGCCGAATGGATATTGGCACTGCCAAGCCAAGCGCTCAGGAGCGCATGAAGGTAGTGCACCACTTAATCGATGTAGCTGATCCGGATCAAACCTGGAGCCTGGCAATATTTCAAAAAGAAGCCTCTCAAGCCCTCCAAGACATCTATGCGAAACACCACCTTCCCTTTTTGGTGGGAGGGACAGGCCAATTCGTACGGTCGATTAGGGAGGGATGGATAATCCCGCCATCGCAGCCCAACCCACACTTAAGGGCAGTATTAGAGCAATGGGCAAAGCAGTTGAGCAAGGAAACCCTGCACGCCAAGTTAGCCATGCTTGACCCCGTGGCGGCAAAATCCATCGACCCGAGCAATGTGCGCCGCACCGTCAGGGCACTGGAAGTCATTCTCAGCACTGGAAAGCGCTTTTCCGAGCAGAGGCTGAAAGGCCAGAGGCTCTATAAACCCCTTTTACTCGGGTTGAAACGCCCGAGAAGTGAGCTATACCAGAGGATTGATGAGCGCATCCACAAAATGCTGGAAGCGGGTTTTATCGATGAGGTGCGAGGGTTGTTAGCAGCTGGGTACTTTCCGACCCTGCCGACCATGTCGGCAATTGGTTACAGAGAGATGGCTGAATATCTACAGGGAAAGATATCCTTGGAGGAGGCGATCGTGATCATGAAGCGACGGACCAGGGAATTCGTTCGACGACAGGCGAACTGGTTCAAGGAAGAAGATCCGGATATCAGGTGGTTCACAGTGAAAGAAGACACCTTCCATAGTCTGGAAGAACTAATCAAGCAGTGGATTGAGTCGAACGACTGGGATATCCGCTGAAATATGCGATAAATCATCCATAATCAACCTGTTTATTGTTGACTTTAGCACGTTATATATTATACTATTATTACCCCATATTCAACAATTCGCCCAAAGGAGGAATAAATGGAAGACCGCCCGTGGTTAAGATTGTACGATAAAGGTGTCCCGCACCGGCTTGATTATCCTGCTATCCCACTCTATGGACTATTGGAAGAATCTGCCCGGAGATTTCCGAACAGCCCCTGTACGATATTCAACGGAGCCGTGATCACGTACCGCGAAATGGATGAGATCACAGACCGGTTAGCCGCAGGGATCGCCGCCCTTGGCGTGAAGAAAGGTGACCGGGTGGGAATTTTTATGCCCAACACGCCGCAATTTGTGATTGCATTTTTTAGCATATTGAAGGCAGGTGCGGTGGTCGTATCCATCAATCCGCTCTATAAGCCCAAGGAAATCATCCACCAGGTGAACGATGCGGGAATTGAAGTGATATTCGTGATGAGCAACTTTTACAAGATCGTCAAGCAAGTGCAGCCAGACACCAAAATCAAGAAAATTGTGGTTTCGAATATCAAGGAATATCTGCCACCGGTCTTAGCTCTTCTATTTACATTGGCGAAGGAGAAGAAAGGCGGATTCAGGGTTGAATTAGCCGAAGGAGACATCTGGTTTAAAGAATATATTGGAAAATACAAAGCCGAGGATTGCCCCAAACTCGAAATTGGGCCGGATGATATTGCGATTTTCCAATACAGCGGTGGGACTACGGGAATTTCTAAAGGAGCGATCGCCTTGCACCGCAACCTGATCGCAAACGCGCTGCAGGTGCGGGCCTGGATCCCGAATGCGGTGGATGGGCAGGAGACGGTCTTGATGGCAATCCCGTTGTTTCACGTGTATGGGATGGTGGCCGGCATGCTATTTGCCATACGCAGCGGAGCGGGAATGGTGATGATCCCCAACCCAAGGGACATGAAGGACATACTGAACAGCATTCAGAAATACAAGGCCTCCATCTTCCCGGGTGTACCCACCATGTACAATGGGATTAATAATCACCCGGATGTGAAGGCAGGAAAGTACAACCTGAGCTCAATCAAGGCGTGCATTTCAGGCTCTGCACCCCTGATGCGAGAAACCAAGGAGAAATTTGAAGCACTAACAGGAGGTAAACTGGTCGAAGGGTATGGCTTGTCTGAAGCACCGACGGCCACCCACTGCAATCCCCTGTTTGGCGATATTCGAACAGGCTCGATCGGCTTACCCTTGCCGGACGTCGACTGCCGAATTATCAGCCTGGAGGATGAGGTCACCCAGCTTAAATCAGGCGAGGTGGGCGAGTTGTGTATCCAGGGTCCGCAGGTGATGAAGGGTTACCACAACATGCCCACCGAGACAGCCAATACCCTGCGAGATGGCTGGTTGTACACGGGTGACATTGCCAAAGTGGATGAGGATGGCTATTTTTACATCGTGGACCGCAAGAAAGAGCTGATCAAGCCGGGAGGATACCAGGTATGGCCACGTGAAGTGGAGGAGGTGATCGCCTCATATCCCAAGGTCCTCGAGGTGGGTGTGGCGGGTGTGGTAGATGCTTATCGAGGTGAAACCGTCAAAGCATGGGTGGTATTGAAACCGGGCCAAACCGCCACTGAAGAAGAAATCCGGGATTATTGTAAAAAGAATATGGCTGCCTTCAAGGTGCCCACTATGGTTGAATTCAGAAGTGAGCTGCCAAAAACCATGGTTGGGAAAGTCTTGCGCCGTGAACTGGTGCGAGAGCACATGGAAAAATTAGCAGCCAATCAATAACATTTGAATTAAAAAAATCCGCCTGATATGCGCGCACCGATCTCAGGCGGATTTTATTTTCCAGTTTACTGGCTTGTTAACTGGTCAACCAATGTGGGCAACAGGTCTGGACTGGCCAGGTGAATGTGGAGCACCCGCCTACCCCGCGCTTGCAAAGCTTCCATATCTCCTAAAGCCTGGCCGTGCTCAAAGGTGCCAAAACTCAGGCCCTCGCCAGGGATCTCGACATCCTTCTTTGGGTCGGAGGTGATCACCAGGAATAAGCCATTATTTTCGCCCCCCTTATGCAACTGCCCGGTGGAGTGCTGAAAACGCGGGCCAAAGCCAAGCATGGTCGCCAGACGGGTGTTGTCGCGGATCCAGGTACGCAAGTCCTGTAATATAGCCTTGTTCCTTTGATCACGCGTCAGGTAGGCATTGATGGCAACGTAATCACCTGGTTTGCCAGATCGAAGGAAACTGGCAACCTTACTGGGCACCTGTTTCCCATCTGACGATACATTCCCATACAGGGATATTCCATGAGCCTGCATGGCTGGCTGACGCTCATTAAAGGTATGATTTTCTTTGAAATAGGAGATCTTAGCCAGGGTACGGTTCTTGCTGTCCTGCACATCTGGTTGATCAAATGCATCGACACCAATAATGGAACAGGCAGTGGCAATTGCAAATTCCCATTTGAAGAATTCAGCTCCCAGGGCGAAGTTATCCAGAAAATCCTGGTTCAACACGGGATGACCGGCTTTCCGAAGCTGCTTGACAGTTGCATCCTGCTTACCTGTACGGCGCAGATAGACAAACATACGGTCATTGCCATATCGTTCGGGTTTTGCCGGTAGCTCGCCATTTACGGGCAGGATGCCTTTACCCTGCTTGCCGCTGCTTTCAGCCACCAATTGCTCCATCCAGGTTCCGAAGGGAGCAACCTCTGGATCGGCGAGGATGGTCAGCTTATCCCTGCCATGCAAGGCAGCTTCGCCGAGAATAGTGCCCCATACCAGGCCGGGATTGCGCCCATAGGGTTGGGTGGGACCGCATTCTAGAGCCTTCCAGGCAGCGCAACTAAGCAACTGTTCAATGTCAATTCCCATCAAAGCAGCCGGGACAAGCCCGAAGACAGTCAGAGCAGAATAACGGCCACCCACATTGGGATCTGCAAGGAATATCTTGCGGAACTTGCGCTCGAAGGCCAGTTTTTCTAATGCTGTACCCGGATCAGTGATGGCGATGAAATGTTCGCAGGCTTTTTCTCCCAGGGCATTCTCAGCGCGTTTCCAAAAGTAATTCAGCATGGCCTCAACTTCAGCGGTGCCCCCAGATTTGCTTGAAATAATATATAGTGTAGAGGCAATCGGATTATTTTGGGCGGCGCGCAATACCTGAGCCGGATCGGTGGAGTCCAGAATGGTTAATTTGAGGCCTGTAGCTTCGTCCTTGAAAATCAGGCTCATCACCTCTGCGGCGAGCGATGAACCTCCCATCCCCAGCAGCAAGGCATGCGTGAAACCAGCATGTTGTATCTCGGATGCAAATTTCTTCAACTCTGGTACCAAGGCTGTGCCAGTGTCTGGTGAGGTGAGCCAACCCATGCGGATGCGCACCTCTTCTTGACCTTTGGGGTCCTGGGTCCACAATGTGGGGTCCTTAGAGAAGAAACGGGGCAGGAAATTTTCCGCCTGAAGCTGGCGCAGGCGAGTGGCGACAGGCGCGGCCAGCGCACCAAATTCGGACAGGGCCGCTTCACGCCTCTGCTTGACGGTATTGTCCAATGAATCATATGATTCTGCAAAGGCGTTCACCCCCTCCTGCTCCAATTCCAGGGTCACTTTTTTCATCGAGATACCCACTGCTTCAAGGTCTGTAAAGGCTTTGCGCGCTCCAGGGATGTCTTGCTCGATGGTCAGCTGCACTTTCCCATGGTCGCGGAAAGCTTGCAGGGTTTGGGGTGGAACGGTATTGACGGTGTCTTTACCGATCAGCTCGTCTACATACATGGTATCGGGGTAAGCGGGGTTCTTGGTGCTGGTCGAGGCCCATAAAGGTCGTTGCAGGTTGGCACCCTTCTCTTGCAGGCGGTGGAAGCGCTCACTATTGACCACCTGAAGAAATTCCTGGTAAGCCAGGCGGGCGTTAGCAATGGCGATTTTCCCCAGGAGCGATTTGGCTACGGGAGCATCCCGCCCAGATGATTTCACGATCGGCTCGAGATATTTATCGACCTTCGTGTCGATGCGTGATACAAAGAAGGAAGCAACCGAATGAATGTGATCGACGGGTTTTCCAGCTTTGATGCGATCCTCCAAACCCGAGAGGTAAGCATCCATGACCTCTTTATAACGGTCAATTGAAAAGATCAGGGTAATGTTGATATTCAGCCCGGCGGCGATCGATTTATGGATGGCCTCCAAACCGGGTTGGGTGGCCGGAATTTTAATCATTACATTGGGACGGTTTACCAGATCCCATAAGCGTTGCGCTTCAGCAATGGTTTTTTGGGTCTCATAGGCCAGGTCAGGCCGCACTTCCAGGCTGACAAAGCCATCACCACCGCGGGTTTTCTCAAACAGTGGACGAAGCAAATCCGCCACCCTTTGGATATCTTCAATCATCAACTGTTCTAGGATCATCTTATCGGAATAACCCGCCCAAGACATGGGGATGAGGGCAGAATCATAATCTTTGGATTTAGCAATGGCGTTGTTAAAGATACTTGGATTTGAGGTCAGCCCCCTGACATCCCCCTGCTCTATTAATTGTGCCAACTCACCGTTTTCAAGGATGCGGCGCTCCATATAATCGTACCAAATAGACTGACCGAGGCCAGTTAATTTAACTATCCTGGAAGACATTTTGCCTCCTTTATATTCCAGTTTTTTCTATTTTATAAACCTTATTTACCCGACGGACATGGCGCTCAACATTCGAGAAGCGGGCATTGAGAAATGCCTCCACCAATTCTTTGGCCAATTCAGGGCCAATCACCCTTGCCCCCAGGCATAAGACGTTCATATTATCGTGCTCCACCCCCTGGTGAGCGGAGTAAGTATCGTGACATACTGCTGCATATACACCCTTGATCTTATTGGCGGCGATACTGGCACCCACCCCGGAACCGCACATTAAAATACCCCGTTCCGCCTGCCCAGCGACGATGGCCTGGCCGAGTTTCTCGGCGAAATCAGGATAATCCACGCTCTGTGTGGAATCGGTGCCAAGGTCGATGACGGTATGACCCATCCCAATCACATATTCTTTGAGGGTAATTTTTAATGGATATCCGCCATGATCACAAGCGAGTGCAATTTTCATTGACTTACTCCTAAATAATAGACACTAGGATTACAAAACAGCCATTCATCTCTTCGCTTGATTTCTTTCCAACATCTGCTGAGCATGGAGAACCACATTATCGACCGTAAGCCCAAAATGCTCGAAAATGATTTTATAAGGTGCCGAGGCACCAAATCGCTCGACAGAGATTGATTCACCCATGTCGCCTACCCAGCGATGCCAGCCCTGGGACACGGCGGCCTCAACCGAGATCCTGTTCTTTATAGAAGGTGGAAGAACCTGATCCCGATAGGCTTGATCTTGAGCTTCGAATAGCTCCCAACTAGGGAATGAGACCATCCGCACATTAATTCCTTCACTGGCTAAGCGCGCCCCGGCCTCGGTGATCAAACTGACCTCTGAGCCGGAAGCCATCAAAATCAGCTCAGGGTCGGCATCACCCATTTCTGCCAGCACATAGGCGCCTTTTTGCAACCCAACGGCGGGCGCATAAATTTCACGATCTAAGACCGGCACCGCCTGCCTGGTCAATATGAGCGCGGTGGGTGCATGGCGCCGGGAGATAGCTACTTTCCAGGCTTCGGTCACCTCGTTGGCATCTGCGGGTCGGATAACCACCAGGTTGGGGATCGCCCGCAATGCCGCCAGATGTTCGACAGGTTGGTGGGTAGGCCCATCCTCGCCCAGGCCAATACTATCATGGGTGTAAACCCAAATGCTGGGGTAACCAGCCAAGGCAGAAAGCCTGACTGCCGGGCGCATGTAATCTGAAAAGATCAGGAATGTGCCTCCATAAGGGATGATCCCACCATGGACGGCCATCCCGTTGATGATGGCACCCATAGCGTGCTCGCGCACGCCAAAATGGAAATTCTTTCCACTGAAGGTTTTGGCTTGGAAATCGGAGTAATCCTTGATCCAGGTATCGTTGGAAGGGGTCAGGTCTGCCGAACCCCCCACCAATTCAGGGAGGCGGGCGGCCAATGCATTGATCACTTTACCGGAAGCCGCCCGAGTGGCCATACCCTTCGCGTCCGCTGGGAAAGCAGGTAGGTCGGAGGACCAGGCTGGAGGCAACTCACCCGCCAAACGGCGCTCTAGCTCGTGCTGCACCTGTGGCTCAGAGGCAGATGCCGCCCGGAACTGCTGCTGCCAGGAGGCTTCTGCCGCCTTGCCTCGTTCGACTGCCTGGCGGAAGAAAGCCAGTACCTCCTCGGGGACATAAAACTTGGGCTCAAGCGGCCAACCCAGGTTTTTTTTCGCACCGTTCAACTCTTCTTCACCGGGAGGCTCACCATGGGCTTTGGCCGTATCCTGACGGGTAGGTAAGCCGTAGCCGATATGCGTCCGACAGGCGATGAATGACGGGCGTGGATCTTGTTTAGCCAGCTGGATGGCCTGATCGATTGCCGCGACGTCATTTCCATCAGAAATAACCTGAACATGCCAGCCGTAGGCAGAAAAGCGGGCGGCGCGATCTTCTGTGAATGCCAGGTCGGTGCTGCCATCAATGGAGATATGATTATCATCATAGAGGTAGATTATTTTTCCCAGCCCCAAGTGCCCGGCAAGTGAGGCGGCTTCGGAGGATACGCCTTCCATCAAATCGCCATCAGTGACGATGCCATAAATATGGTGATTAATCGGCTCGAAACCAGGACGGTTGAATTGGGCAGCCAGATGAGCTTCGGCAATCGCCATACCAACGCCATTGGCAAAGCCCTGGCCGAGCGGGCCGGTGGTCACCTCCACGCCAGGTGTCAGGCCATATTCAGGGTGACCAGGGGTCTGGCTGCCCCACTGGCGGAAATTCATCAATTGTTCCAGGGGAAGGTTGTATCCTGTCAGGTACAATAAGGCGTAGAGCAGGGCGGAACCATGACCGCCGGACAGAATGAACCGATCACGACCGGGCCAGTGCGGATTAAGCGGGTTGAAACGCAAATGGCGCGTCCATAGGGTATATGCCATGGCAGCGGCACCCATTGGTAAACCTGGATGACCGGAATTGGCCTTCTGAACAGCGTCTGCAGCTAAAAAACGGATTGTATTGATTGCCCGGTTTTCTAATTCCACCGTGATTTTCATCCTATCCTCCCGTAACCCAGATTGACCTATTTTACCGCTTTAAGTCCCAAATTCTAATAATAGAAACCCCTCTTAATATATACTTAATATCAGATACACGCACATCACCTGTGATTATTATCACTATATATGTATGTGTTATTCCACTAGTGGAGTTGACTTGACTATCTCATAATATAAACGTCGCATTTTCTACGTAATTATGACAGGTTATTCGCCCCATATTCTGGTGTGTTAAGCCTAATACGAAAGTGTCCAACTTTAACAATATAGGAAAGATTTGCTCACCAATCGGTAACAAAGGCGTTATAAAAAACAAACATCAACCTGCATATCTCGTGATCACATAATAAAGACCGGAGGTGAATTGATGGTAACAACGGTAATTTCCCACACACCGTCTTTCAACGAGACCTTTTTCTCAAGTCTTTATCAGGTGGAAAATGGTGAAAGGTTCCGGACTTGCTTGCAATGTGGCTCTTGTAGTGGCGTTTGCCCGTTCGGATATTTAATGGAGTATCCACCAGGAAGGATGATTGCAGGCCTGCGAGCAGAAGAATTCGAGCTCGTGATGAAAACTGATACCGTGTGGATGTGCGTTTCCTGTTATGCCTGTTCCCAAATATGCCCATCCAAAATCCCAATAACAGCTGGATTGATGACCCGGACCAAAGAAGAGCTGCTCTTAGCAGGAAATGTCCCTTCTGAGCTGCAGGCGGCTTTGGAAAATTCACAGCGTTACGGAAACCCGCTGGGTGAATCACCCCGCAAGCGAGCCGATTGGGCGATGGGTATCCAGCCTCAGGTTTCCATCTTGGGAAGAGACCGGCACCCGGTTGAGGTGCTGTGGTTCGTGGGTGATTATCCTTCCTACCATCCACGCGTCCAACTGGTGGCCAAATCTCTGGCGAAAATCCTCAATACACTGGGAATCAATTTTGGCATCCTGGGCCCGGAGGAAAACAGTGATGGTGACACCCAGCGCCTGGCGGGTGAGCGGGGCCTATTTGAAATGCTGGCAGAGAAAAATGGAAGGGTGTTCTCTAAATACCAGTTCGAGAGAATCATCACTTCTGACCCACATGCTTATAATGCCCTGAAGAACGAATATCCAGCACTAGGCATATCCTATCCAGTGCAGCACTACACCGAGTTCCTGACCGAACACATGGATCAGTTGAAACCGCTCCTCCAACATGAAGTGGCTTCTACGGTTACTTATCACGATCCATGCTATCTTGGACGGGTGAATGGGGTGTTTGACGCGCCGCGAATGTTGCTCGAAGCTATCCCTGGTGTCAGGCTGGTAGAAATGGCACATAACCATGCATCAAGCCTGTGTTGCGGAGGCGGTGGTGGTGGCATGTGGCTGGATGGATTCCAATGGGAGAAAGCGCACGCACGTTTATCCGAATGGCGTGTGCGGGAGGCCGTGGATGCGGGTGCAAATATCCTGGCAGTGGCCTGCCCATATGAACCGCCACGCTTCGAGGATGCTGTGAAGAGTACCCTACCAGCCGGCCAGTTAGTCGTCAAAGATATTGCCGAACTGATTGCCGAAGCCCTTGGGTAATATAGGA
>CAYLPS010000060.1:0-20040 GCA_964385625.1 uncultured Anaerolineaceae bacterium
AACCTGTCGAAGCCATCTAAACTGACGGTGGTGGAGAGGAAGTAGTTTTTCAGCAAGCCCATCCATCGGCAGCCACATTTTTACGGTTGATAACGTTATTTTACAACAGCTAAAAATCAGTCCGATGGTACCCAATCCTACGGGATAGACTCGGCTAAGCGCATCAGGTCATCCCGTGAAATTTCCGGTGAATTGGTCGTGATCCAGAACAAGATCACATCATCTCTCCACATCATGGTCAAACCCTGTGGAACCAGCCTCTCGCGGGCAGGATTCCATTGCTTCACCGGGTCAGATAGGTTGAATACAAACGTCATACCGCTAAAAATGATGCCGGAATGACCATTTACCGTAATCACTTGCGGCTCATCATTGATCCCCATTGCGACGTAAGTATGGCTGGCGCAGTCAGATAAGGATTGCTCGTAGGAACAGGAAGTTTTATCCACCATGAGCTGGATGATATCGCCTGCACGGCTTTTCCACTGAAACACAGCCATATCCGGTGGAATAGGCCTGGTGGGATAGGATTGGTAAAAAAGGGCTGCACGACCTTGCAAGGCATAAGCGGGAGGAAGCCAGGCTGGCAGCCTGGCCAGGTCAGAAGAGCCGGAAGATATCTCATCCGGGCTGAGCGGAGTCCAAATTACCTCATATGACTCAAGTTCTGGAGGAAACTCGGAAGGACTCGGGCGATCACTGCTAACAAAAACAGTGATCCCTGGCAGCGTGATCTTGCCGAGGATATCATTGATCACCTGCTGGGCAGCCGTGCGCGCAGCTGGTGAAACGAGTAATAGCACAGTTAATGCCAGGCATAAAGCGGCAAATGCGAAGCCAACGCGTTTCCATGTGGTATCGCGGGTTTTTTTTCGTGCCTTTTCCTCATCCACGAGCCGGGCAAGCAGGCCCTGGGCAAACTCAGCAGTTGGTGGCTGGCGAAACCCGGAAAGGAAGTCATCATCCATGATCTGCCTCCCACGCGGAGCGTAATTGCCGGGTAATGCGATATAAAATGGTGCCAACATTGGATTCACTAAGCCCACTCAGCGAGGCGATCGCGCGATTGGTAAGCCCGGCGCCGTATTTGAGGGCAACCAGCTCACGGTCACGGTCATTAAGACCAGCAAGGAGGTTCGAGAGCTTTTCATAGTCTGAATGCTGCTGGACCAGGATATCCAAAGTCTCGGGGGCGACTACATCGGTCTCTTCATCCAGGGGAATATCGCCTGGCGGTTTACGGAAGTAATCGATAGCTACATTCCTGGCGATGGTGAATAACCAGGTTGAAAATGCTGCCAGGTCGTGCCGGTAGCGCTGACGGTTCTTCCATGCTTTCTCGAACGTCTCGGAAGTCAGGTCTTCAGCCAGGCGATCATCACCCACCCGGTAGCGGAAAAAATTATAAAGCCGGGGTAGTTCGGCGTGATATATGGCTTCCCAGTCAACTTTTGGAGATGGAGTAATTAACTTCCCGAGGATACGCGGCTGATGGGTCATTTCCTAATAGCATTATACGTTACAGCAGCACGAGTATCACATTCTATTGAGCATGATATGCTGGCATGGGGACGTCTCAGATACTTTTTAGGGTTGAAAAACGAGATAATCTACGTCATGATCCAAATGATATTAGCAACTAAATTCATTTGGACAGTATTGTGATATATCCTTGGAAGAATCATCTTAAATTAAGATTTTCTGTGACCAACCGACGAAAGCATCCGTTACAATACTTATATTGGTAAAAAATCGATGAAGCTAATCAATTGGTTGATTATTACGAGCTATTTTAGAAGATCAAATGAAGGGTTAATGATTTTTTACCCGTATTTCAATCTTGGTGAAGGATATATTATCCCGTCAAATGCCGAATATCGCCGTCTTTTCCAAAACTACCGTACCGTATTTATCATCATTCTATTTC
The DNA here is from genome assembly GCA_964385625.1 of uncultured Anaerolineaceae bacterium. Classification (GTDB taxonomy): domain Bacteria; phylum Chloroflexota; class Anaerolineae; order Anaerolineales; family UBA4823; genus FEB-25. The sequence goes on from CAYLPS010000060.1 coordinate 1,928, forward strand.
TCATCTTAACTTTTCTTGTGTTAACCGTTCTGGATCCGTGGGCGGGCTTATTGTTGTTGTGCACCACGATACTCATATATGTGATTTATTCACGTATCCAGTGCCGTGACCTAGAAAGTACTGAGAAGTATGTCGAGGCAAATTATGCTGTTCCCAAAACCAATAGGAAACACACCTTTCTTACGAGAACCATCGGTAAATACATCGAGCCAGGTTTGATTCTATTAAGTGGCCTGCTGGCGATTCTTTTTTCCATCGGCCATGCGTATTTTTCAATTGGGGAGATCACAGCTGCCTGGATCGCTTTTTTAGCTGCCTGCACTACGCCGCTAACTCGCTACGCGATTGAAAAATGGCGTAAAAGACGAAAACAATCATAAGAGTGTTGAATATCGAATAAGCCGCCCTAGCCTGCACGTGAAACCAGCCTCAGGGGGCGATGTACCACTGGAGCTGCACCCCGGGATAATCGCGGGTGTAGATCAACCTCATCTGCGAAGCCATGGCTTGCGGGATCAGACCCTGCGGGTCGGTAGCGGCGTTGTGGCTGTAAACCAGCCAGGCCTGCTGGTGCCCGCCCAGCAATGAAACCAGGCCGGGGATGTCGCTCTCGGTCATCTCAGGTTCCAAGACGCCGCTCTCAAACAGGTCGCTGGGAAGCCCATGCTCCTCCACCTGGATATGATACTTCTTTACATAGGGCTCAAAATAATAGTCGAACGGAATTTGTGCGCTGCTGGCATTGAATAGCACCAGGTCATCCTTTTTAGCGAAGTTGGCCACAAAACCGGCAGGGTCTGACCAATCCTCCTTGTGCACGAAACGATAATAATCGCCGGCAGAGAACAGGTTTACCGTGGCGAAAAATCCCAGCGCCACAATGATGAGGAGACGGTACTTCAGCTGATAAATACCCGACGCCAGCAGCAGGAACAATGGAATGGTGGTCCAGATCAGCGTCCGGTCGAGGAAAACGGGGCGCGTGATGCTCAGCGCCAACTCGGCCAGCAGGGGGATGGCGAGCAGGGCTGCCAGGAAAAAGAGCCTCGAGATTTTTTTGCGGTAATACACCAGACCCAGGCACAAGGCGCAGGCGTACAGAACCCACACCACAACCGTCGAGCCGGACTGGCCTGGTACAGATTCACTCAAAAAGGACTGGATGGCCTGGACTACGCTGCTCCAGTTGGGCGCAGGAATCCAGAACTGGTGGAACACCCTCCCAACCTGGTGGAAAAATGGCACGACCCAGGGGCTCCACAACACGAAGATGCCAACCTGCGCCTTCACCCAATTCGCAAGCGAGGGAGCGTGAAAAGGGGATGGCTCCTCGGATGGCTTTTGGTGTTGAAAGAGCAGCAGGCCGAGGACAAAGAGGTTGGCGGCGATGAGGAATAGCACGCCCGTGTTATGGCTGAGCATGGCGGCAGCTGAAAAGACGATGAAGGTAACCCAGGCCAGGTCGGTCTCGATGGATTGGATGGGCAGCCACCGGTGGCGGGCTACCCACGACCTCCAGCGGGTGGGCTTGTGAGCCATATCGCGGTAGCTGAATGGCACTTCGCTGCCCAGTTCGCGCGGCGGAGCCGTGCGCCAGGCGCGCAGGTAGGCGCGGAACTGGCTGCCGATGGGCTGGGTGGAGTTAGGGTCGGTGAGCAGCCGCACCAGGGCATAAATGGCCACGGAAACGGTGAACATCAGCAGGGTGAACATGCGCGCTTCCTGGGCGTAGCGGATGTTGAAAGGCGAAAGCGCCAAAAGCAGTGCGGCTGCCAGCCCCACCACCCAGCCAGACAGGCGCTTGCCGGTGAGGTATACAACCGGGATGGTGGCTGTGCCAAAGAGTGCGGAGAGCATGCGCAGGTCAGACGGCGTGGTGCCATTGAATCCTATCCAGTAATGCAGCAGGAGATAATAGAGGGGCGGGTGGTGGTCTACAAGGGCAACCCAGTGCAGCATAGCGCTGATATTGTGGCTGGCGGCCCACATGCTGAGCGTTTCGTCGAGCCATAACCCTTTCGCACCCAGCATGAGCAGGCGCAGCACGCCGCCGACCAAGGTAATGACGACTGCCAGCCAGGGTGCAAGCTCTTCAATTTCACTTTTTTCGTACATCATCCACCTTGACAACGCATAGTATCGAGCCGGCGGTAAGCAAGCGAATTCCCATTGCCACACCGCGACGAGAGGACTTCGTGTCGAGACCTGAATTTTTAACGATAACAGGCGGCAACTATTTGCGAGTTCGCTTAAGTATAGCTTCGTTTATCAGGTTTTTTGATTAATAACGGGCATCAATTCTCCCTTTATGGATTGCTGACGCTTCCACCAATCAACTCTCTGGTATATTTACCGGTACATAATTATCCCCAGGAGCTGAAAATGAATGAAGTGGTTCGAAGACTAAAAGGGGCTAACATGGATATCGACCTGGACACGCCACAGGCAGAAATTGCCTGGCAGCAGGATGCCTGCCCGTGGAATGCGGCCGAAAACAGCCACGCGCACAGGTGCGCGGTGAAGAATGTATCCATCTGCCGCTATTTCTGCGGGGTGGAGTACCTTGACACAGTGTTGTGCTGCTACCCCAATCCTAACCCGTTTCAGCGCCAAGGGTGATTATGGTGTGTTCCGGATTCCTGGTTATTAAAATCTGATATCCCTGCAGGGGAATGGGGAAAGGCCCTGTGGACTGGCGCACAATGCAGCACCTACCGGTTATCGCGCTCCCAGCGCTCGATGGCGTTCTGGATCAGCTTGTAGCGCGGCGCATCGGGGGATAACTGGCGCTCGTACTCGATGAGCCGGTCGGCAGCCGAGCCATTGAAGCGCACCCGGCGCAGCAAGTCCTGGTAGAGCAGGTCTTCCCAGCCGCGCACACGCCATTTTTCCTGCCAGCCAGTATCCTGGGTGAACCTGGCGTTCAGCCAGCTGCCGCCTGCCCCTCCCAGGATGGTGAGCACACCACCCAGCAATGCCGCAGGGCTCAGAAGAAAGCTCGCCGTCACCGCCACCCAATGGGTGGCAAATAGGGCCAGGATGGGTAGTGCCAGCAACCCCACCAGCGCTCCTAGCAGCAGAGGGTACCTGCGCGCCACGCCTTCGCCCACGTAGCCACCTGCCAGGGCACCCAGCGGCCCGGTGATGATCAATACCACCCTGCCAGCCGCGGAAATTGTCTCGCCTGGCTCGAACCTGGCCAGCAGGAAGTTCAGCAGCAGGGCAACCCCGGCGGTGATCAGCCAGCCGGTTATTAAACCGCCCAGGGTGCTGCCCCAGGCAGGTGCGGCTGGCTCCTGGCTGGCAGTCTGCTGCTCATCATCTTCGGGATACATGTTCCAGCCGCAACGCGGGCAGCGGGACATCTCGGGATATACGGTGGCGCCACAATTGGGGCATTCGAAGGTGTTCTCATCCATAGGCCAATGATAGCCTGATTTGATACGCTGGGGAAGGGTGATGAGCATTGGTACCCATTTGCATTTCACCCCAAAAATCTCTATAATGATAGTTACGACTGAGGAGGTGCATCATGACTGCCATTCAGAAAAGCAAGCCGGTTTTGCTTTGCCTGTGGCTGGCAGTGGCGTGCCTGTTGGGGGTCTTCGCCATCATGGATGCCTCGATTGCCACGGCCAATGCGGGCAAGATCAACCCTGGTTTTTCCAATTTACAACCCGGCATCATCATCTCTCCCACCGAGCTGCAAGCCGTGCTCTCACCCGGAGAGCAGCTCACCCAGACGCTCTGGATCACTAACACGGGTGACAGTCCGCTGAGCATCAGCATTTACGAGATGAGCGGCACTGTGCGGGACGACGGCTCGAGCTTTGCGCCGGTGGCCAACCCGTTGATTGACCTGCAGGTGCAGGCGCAGGCTGAAAGCGGGGGCAGCAGGCGGGCAATCATCAGCTTGCGCGAGCAGCCCGACCTGTCAGGGGCGTACCAGATCACAGATGGGGTGTTGCGGGTGCAGTACGTGTATGATCGCCTGGTGCAGGTGGCCTCGCACAGCCAGGAGCTGTTCCAATGGCTGGAGCTGCAGGGCGCTGAGCCGCAGCGCCTGTGGATCGCCAATGCCATCGCCGCCACGCTGGATGCAGAGCAGCTTGAGGCGCTGGCGGGCAGCCCGCTGGTTGGGCAGGTGAGCCCCAACCGCCAATATCCCATCATCACGAATGATCCATCACAAGCCATGGGCCCTGAGCTGCCGGACATCGCATCGGTGCAGCCGAATTCGGTAGAGTGGAACATTGCCAAAATCCGCGCCGATGAAGCCTGGGATACTTTCGGGGTGAGGGGCCAAGGGGCGGTGGTGGGCATCATCGACACGGGGGTGATGTATGACCACCCGGCGCTGGTGAATTCTTACCGCGGCAACCTGGGAGGTGGGTCATTTGACCATAATTACAACTGGTACGATTTCGTAGATGGCTTGCCAGAGCCGTATGATGGCAACGGGCATGGCACGATGGGTGCGGGGATCGTAAGCGGTGATGATGGCGAGGGCAACCAGATTGGCGTGGCACCGGGAGCCAGATGGATCGCGGTGAGAGCCTGCGATGATGGAGGTGGGTGTACATACGAAGACCTGCTCGCCAGCCTGGATTGGATGCTGGCACCCCACAAGCTGGATGGCAGCGATCCTGACCCCTCGAAGGCGCCTGACGTGGTGCTCGGCATGTGGGGGAGTTTCAACCACTGCGATCCTGCCTTCCAGGCCAGCCTGCAGGCGTTAATAGCAGCTAATATCCTGCCAGTCTTTGCGGCAGGTGGTGGCGGGCCGGGCTGTATGACGGTGAGCAACCCGGCAGATTTGGCAGAGACATTGACCGCTGGGGCCACCGATCAAGATGATATGATCGCGCCATTTTCTGGGCGCGGCCCGGGCTGCAACAGCATCATCAAGCCGGATGTTTCGGCACCCGGGGTAGACATCCGCACCAGCTATCTTGGGGGCGGCTATATCACCACCAGCGGCACATCCTGGTCAGCCGCACACAGCGCCGGGGCGGCTGCCATGCTCTTCTCCGCCGACCCATTGCTCAGCCTAGACCAGTTGCGCGGCATCCTGTATACCACTGCCGTATGTATCGATGATGGCCAATGCGGGGGCGGAACCTGTCCTGATCCCAATAACGTGTATGGGCACGGGCGCATCGACGTGTTCGAAGCGGTTGCGTCGATCATCGGGCAGGTAGATAACATCCCCTGGCTGGATGAATCGCCCACCGCCGGCACGCTGGAGCCCGGGGAAAGCACAACCATCTCGGTCACCTTCGATGCCGCAGGGCTGGAGCCCGGCACCTACACCGGCCGGTTGGATGTGGCTTCGGATGACCCGCTGAACCCCCACGTGCTGGTGCCCGTCACCCTCACGGTGAGCGCACCATGCGAGCCGGTGGAGATTACTTATGCAGGGTTTGCTCCACCGAATCCATTAGTGGATGAGGTGATCATCTTCACCGCCACTGCCAGCGGCACGCTACCTCTCAGCTACCTGTGGGATTTCGGTGATGGCTCGACCGCCGAAGGAGATGTGGCGACCCACAGCTTCAGCCTGCCGGGCTTGCATACCGTGAGCCTGGATGTGGAAAATACCTGCTCTGCCGACCAGGCAAGCCTGGAAGTGAACGTGGAGGTCATTTTAAAACGTATCCTGCTGCCCATCATTCGCAGGTAGCGCCAGGAATAAAGGTAGATGGTCGGTAATTAAACCAGCCTCCCGAAAATATCATCTGGGGAGGCTGGCGGTTATCGGGTGGGCACCTGCCTCATGCCAGCCGCAGGTCATTGAAGGAAGCTACGCTTATCTAGCCACCATTCACCCACTGCGGGCAGGCAACAGCAAAGTGCTGTGGTGCCCACAACGAGCGGGATCAGGGTGTGCTGAGCGGTGTGGTAATGGGCTGGCCAGCCGGGCTGACCACATACCACAGGTTCAAATACCCCTGGCCCAACACCTGTGAAGCGCTTCCATCGCCAGAGTAGTAGTATAAGGGCATGCCGTTATAGGTGACCATTTGCATGCCGTTCGACAATGGAATCTCGCCCACCAGGCTGGGATCCACACCCTGCCCAAGGTTCGGGCTGCCCAGCGTTAACACAGGCGGCCAGATCGTGGGGCAGACGCCGCTGCAGTTATCGGTGTTGGCGGTATTTTTACCGAAGGCGTACATGGCGATGCCATTGCCATTTACCAGGTAGTTGCCCAGGGTGGGATTGCTGGCTACGTTGATGGTTACTTCGGTCACGCTACCCACGCTATTCCCGTCGGAATTAATGGCAAACCACACGTTGTCAAATCCCTGGCCGTTGATCGTACCGGCTTTGGTATCGCCCTTAAAAAAGTATACCGGCATCTGGTTGTAAGTGAGCAAGACACTGCCATCAGCCTGCTTGGCTGTACCCAGCAGAGAGGCTGACACGCCCGTTCCAGCTACAGGTGTGCCCAACACGTGAACCGGCGCCCAAACCTGCTGGCAGGCAGTGTTGCAATTGCTGGTGTTGGCAGTATCTTGGGTGTAAGCATACAGGGTGATGCCACCGATAGTAATGATATTCTGAGCCAGGGTTGGGTTATTCTCCGCCTCGAGCATGGGATTCGATATGGTCACCGGAGCTGCAGCAGTGGGAGTGCTCAGCGGGGTGGTTGCGGGGGTTGGAGTGCTTGGAAGCATGGCCGGGTTACCACTGGGGGTTACCACAAACCAGATATTCAAGGCGCCCTCCCCGGTGATATCTCCTGGTTGGGTATCGGTGGCTTTGTAATACAACGGATGCTGGTTATAGGTGATCACCGAACCACCCGTGGGCAAGGTTCCCGTGCCGATCAGTGCAGCGTCTACCCCGGTGCCAGCCGCGGGTAAAGAGGATGATTCAAGCGGCGGCCAGAGTTTCTGGCAGGCAGCATCACATGTGCTGGTATTGGCCGTATCATTATTCTTCATATACAAGGTAAACCCGCGATTGTCCACAAGGATCGGGCGACCCATCGCCGGGTTGTTCGATACATCCAATGACAGCGCAGTGCCGGTGGGCTGGCTGGTGGGTGCGGCTTGCGTGGTGGTTGCAGGAGCAGTGGTCTCGGTGGGTTGACCAGGCGACACAGCTGGCGTGTTAGCCGCTGCGGCTGCTCCCATACAGGCTGACAGCACCATGGCACCGATTACCATCATCCCGACGATGCTCATGCGCTTTAAGGTATTTTTTGAATGCGAATGATTGTTCATATGTTTTTCCTCCTTGTAATGAACGTCTGGAAAAATATACGTATATATTTAATATTTGGATGTGGGGAAAAATCGGCCGTTTAATGGCCTATCGTACCGTCTAAAACCCTGGCACCGGTCGGATTGATACTGCCCCCGAAAGGCTCCACCGATATGCCAATGGCTTCATAGTTGGTGAGTGGATCAGAGGCCTGGATGATCAGCGAGGCATGGCCTTGCTGGTTGACCGAAAATACCCCGGCACTTACCCGTTCGCTGCTGCGGATCAGCCACACCTGGTATTGTTGGGCAGAGCCCAATGCGGCCAGGTTATCTACCAGCAGCGTGCCCTTTTGACCCATCGAATCAATGATCAAGATGCCCGATGCGCTGGAAGACGTTTCAGGGTTCACCAGGGTCACCACCTGCCACGGCTGGTTGGATAGTTCGCTCAACCTGCGGTTTTGGTTGAGTAACCACACGTTGCTGACGGCCAGAATTAAGATCAATGCAGCACCGGCGGTAATCAATGGCCTCGAAAATATCCTGCCCAGCTTCTGCCAAAAAGTGAGCCCGGTAGGATGGCGTGTTCCGGCTTTGCGCTCATGGATGGCTTGCATCAAGGATGCTTTCACCCTGCCAGGAGGTGCAGATTGCCGCAGAGCGAGGGGTAATTCATCGGCAATTTTCTGCAGGCTGAGGTATTCTGCCTGGCAGGCAGCACAACCGGCTAAATGCTCAACCACCCGGTTGAACTCACCAATGTTTAATGCATCCAGCACGTAAGCCGGCAGTAGATCAAGCACATGAAGGTCATTTTCAGCTACCATAGCGTCGCATTCCTGATATAACTTACGCAGCCAGCCATCTTGCAGATTGCTACTCCGGCTGCTCATCCTGTAATAGCAGGCGCAATTTTTGCATTCCCAGGCGGATGCGGGTCTTCACCGTCCCGAGCGGCTCGCCCAGGGCTTGGGCTATCTCAGGATGTGACAGGCCCAGGAAAAACGCCATGCCTACGGCCATTTTTTGTTCGACCGGCAGCTGTGAAACTGCCCAGCGGATGCGCTTCTGGCGTCGTTCCAGGTCAGCTTCCCACTCCACGTTATGCCCATCGCGCAGGTCTGCCAGCTCAATATCCTGCCAGGCCACCTGCAAGTCTTCATGGTGGGTGCGCGAGCGCCTGAACATATCAATCGAGCGGTGGCGGGCGATGCTGGAAAGCCAGGTGACCACCCTGCCCTCCTCTGCGCTAAAGGTCTGGGCTTTTTCCCACACCCGCTCGAATACATCCTGGGTCACCTCTTCTGCCTGCGCCGGGTCTGACAGGGTATTCAATGCCACGCTGTATACCAGGCGGCTATAACGATCATAAAGCTCACTCAGGGCAGATTCGTCAGAGTGGGCAATCAAACGCAATAACATTTCATCACTCAAACCAGAGTAGTCCATGGCCTTAGACAACTATTTTCGGACAAGAAGGGTCTATTTACCCCCCCACAGCAAGTTTAGTAGTGGATGAATGGAATGTCAAGGATAGTGCCTGGGAAATTCCGATAATCTAATTATTGATTCATATATCAGATCAGCCACGCGGCAGGCCGTGGAACTGGGCTGCTACTTCTCGGTTCACTCAGCGGTAGCCCGCTATTCGATCTTCCGCACACAGGTGCCTCGCGAGCGCCTGCTGGTGGAAAGCGACCACGGCTGGGCCGACCCTCCCGGCGCCATCCCGCACCGGGTGATCTGGGTGGAATACCTGCTGTCGGTTGATCTTGCCGAGCTGGTGGGTGACCGGCAGGTAAACAGGATTACAATAGTGCCGTGAAGAGAGAAAAAGTAAATCAGGCAGGAAATTAACCCGGTGATCAGGGCGAGGAAGGTTCGGGCAGGCCACCTGAACAGCGAATAATGGGCTGGCGCAAACCAGCAAATGTTGCAGGCATGGGTTGCGGGTGGTTTACAACCACATGGTGCCGGCCTAGCACGCGAAAGGGGTTTTCGAGATATCGCGATGGCACACCGGGAATGGCGGGGAAGTGCAGAAAGCTGGAGCTTTTATGGAAAATGTGATCCATACCATTGACCCATCCAACGTTGACCGCTATGGCTTCTTCTGCTACAAAAGCAAGCCCAAGGCTTACGGTTTCAGGCACAAGCGTGCCTGGCTGGAAGGCAGCATGGCAGAGGGATTGCGCCTCAAAATCATCTATGATGGCTCACGTTCGGCGGGTTTTGTGGAATACGCACCCGGCGAAGCCAGCTGGCGGGTGGTGCAAGCGGCAGGTTACATGGTCATCCACTGCATGTGGGTGGTGGGCAGCCACAAGGGCAAGGGCTACGGCACACGCCTGCTGGAACAGGTGACCGACGAGGCCAAACACCAGGGTATGTACGGGCTGGCGGCAGTGAGCTCATCTGGCACCTGGCTGGCCCATAAGGGTTTTTTCCTGCGCCACGGGTTCCAGGTGGTGGATAAAGCGCCTCCTGCCTTCGAGCTGCTGGCAAAGCCATTCGTGCAGTGGAGCCAGCCGGGCTTCCCCACCGATTGGCAACGCCGCCTCGAGCGCACGCCCCAGGGGTTGGTGGTTTACCACTCGGGGCAATGCCCCTACCATGCCATGTTCGTCAGCTCGCTGGAAAAAGCTGCCGGCCTGATGGGCCTGCCATTCCAGGCAATCGAACTGAAGACCAGCTCGGAAGCCCGCCAGCTTTCGCCATCGGCCTACGGGGTGTTTGGCGTGGTGTATAATGGCCGGCTGCTTTCCTACCACCCGATTGGGGGAAAAACACTACAGCAGATATTGGAGGCTTCGGATGACTGATTATTATCACCATGTGCCGGCCGAGGTGCTGGAGAAGTTCAACGCCTTTCGCCACCAGCACCCGCCCAGGCAAGCCAACATCAATGGGACAACCTGGGAATATATCCTGGGCGGCAATCCTTCGGGACAGCCGCTGGTGCTGCTGCCCGGAGGGCTGGGGACGGCGGAATCATCCTGGCGCATGTTCACCCAGCTAGACAGGCAGGCCTACCGCCTGGTGTGCCCCAGCTACCCGGGGCAAATTGGCACCATGAATGGCCTGGCAGATGGGCTGGCCAAAATTCTGCAAGAGGAGCGCATTTCTTCAGCAGATATCGTGGGAGGTGCCTATGGGAGCATGCTGGCTCAGGTTTTCATCCACCGCCACCTGGAAATGGCCAGCCGGTTAGTGCTGATCCACGCCTACCCGCCGCTGCCCCGGCGCGCCAACAGCGTGGACCCCACCCTGCGGGTATTACGGCTGGCGCCCATGTTCATGGTTAAGAGCCTGCTGCGCTCGCAAATGACCGGGCGGCTGCCGGCCAATCCACCGCCCGAGCTGCTGCTGATTGCCGCTCAAATCCGCGAGACGCTGGATACCAGGCTGGACCGCCAGGGAGCGCTCAACATCTACATGCGCATGGCTGATTTCGACCGGCAGTATTTCACCTTCAGCGACCTGGAAAACTGGCCGGGGAAGACGCTGATCATCCTGGCGAAAGATGACCCCACCACCACAGAGGAGCTGCGTAATGAGCTGCTGGCACTCTACCCGGGCGCCAGCCTGTGCCTGCTGAAAGGCAGCAGCCAGGATACGCCACTATTGGAGACCGGCGAATACGTGCGCGTGATGGAGGAATTCTTCGCCGGGAAGACCGATTTCGGCGCTGAAAGTGCTGAAAACACCGATGATCAAGATAGTGAATAAAGCGCAGATGATCCGGTCAAAAAACCAACCGGGCAGGTGCGGATAAACGCACATAACTACTGATTCCTGTTTGTAAACAGATAGCTGCTGGATTGTTGTAAAACTTCAATCCATTAAGGGGGAGGATAAAATGCTTGAAAGAAAAGTGCGCATTGCTTCAGCGGGCCTGGAAATTTGGGTTTACGATGGGTGCACAATACGCCCGGTTCGCATTGACCTGACAAATTTGCCTAGCTGCTGGTTGCCAGCTGCTGGTCTGATCCACCCGCCAGGCTTTCGGAATATACCCGGTAAGCGTCGCCCACCGTTTGCACATCCCAGGCAGCTTCGATGGGGATGTTGATGCCATTTTCTTCCAGCCCCAGCATTAATTCCACCAGCTTGATCGAATCCACCATCAGGTCTGAGACGAACGAAGCGTCGGGGACGACTTTTTCCTCATCCACCTGCAGGATATCCACCAGCATGCGCTTGAACTCTTCGAATGTCACGGGTCCCTTGGATGGTTTAGTTACCATGTACATTTTCCTTTCCCAGTTCCGCTATAATCTCAGATTGTAAGTGATATTTTTGAACTTTTCCGAGCTCGGTGCGGGGTAAATCTTCCACGATGCGCACCTGGCTGGGGATTTTGAACACTTCCAGGTCTTTGCGGCAATACTCGAGCACCTGCCTGGCAGTCAGCTCAACCCCGGGCTTGGGGATGACGAAGGCCCACACATCCTCGCCGCTCAGCTCTGAAGGCACACCCACCACAGCGGCTTCCTGGATGGCGGGATTAGTGATCAGGTAATTTTCAATCTCAATCGGGTAGATATTCTGGCCGCTGCGGATGATCATATCCTTCTTGCGACCTTTGATCTGCAAGTAGCCATTGCCATCAATCAGCGCCAGGTCGCCCGAGGCGTACCAGCCATCCTTATCGATCACCTCCGAAGTGGCTTCGGGATGGCCGAAATAGCCCTTCATGATCGATTCGCCCCTCACCAGCAGCTCGCCCACCTGGCCTGGCGGAAGCTCATTACGGTTTTCATCCACCACCTTCACTTCCATGCCCGGCAGCGGCTTACCCACGGTGGTGGCTTGCAGCTCATTGGAATCCCCGATGCTGGGGATGGCGATGCCCCCCGCCATTTCGGTGGCACCGAAGCCAATATGCAGGGCGCAGTGGAAGCGCTCTTGGATCTTGCGCCCCAGCTCAGGCGGGCAGGGCATGGCGCCCGTCCCGCAGATCAGCAGCGAAGAGGTTTTGAAGCTGTCGAAGTCATCCAGGCTGAAGATGGCATAATAGGCGGTGGGGATGGCTACGAGGATGGTCACTTTTTCGCGCTGGATGAGCTCCATGGCCTGGCGGGGGTGAAAGTGAAGCATGGCTACCATCTCGTCCCCCATCAGCAGTCCCTGCAGCATCAGTTCGATGCCGGTCATGGAGTGCCAGCCAACCGTGGATAGAAATACCTGCGGCTTTCCGGCCACACGGATCAGGCGGGTGCGGTAGCGGGCCAGCGCCTTGGCAGTATCTCCGAGCGATTTCAGGTTGGGCTTGCGCAGCCACAGCTCGCGAATCTTCAGGCTGGCCACCACCGGGGTGATCAGGCTGCGGTGGCTGTGCATGGTGCCCTTGGGCGCGCCGGTGGTGCCTGAAGTGTAGAGCAGGGCCATCAGGTCATCGGGCTGCACCTCCACTGACGGATATCGATCGGGCGGGTAATCGCCCACCAGCTCATCCAAAACGCTGGTTGTGCCGGGCCCACCCGTGATGATGAGGTGCTTCAAGCTTTCCGGTCGGGTGAAAGAAGCCTCGTCCAGCGGCGAATCGGCCACCATGACCACCGGGCTGGCATCTTTGAGCACATTGCTCAGGCTGAGCGAGCGCAGCGCCGGGTTGAGCGGAACGAACACCCCACCGGCTTCTGCGGTAGCGAAAAACAGCGTGGCGTAGTCAACGCCGGGTGACAGGTAGGTCACCACGCGATCGCCCTTGTTAACCCCCAGGTCGTGCAGCTTGGAGGAAGTTTTATGGACGCGCGCCAGCAACTCAGCATAGGTATAGCGCGAGGTGGCACAAACAAGTGCCAGCCGCTTATGGTATTGCTCGGCTACCTGCCTGAAAGCTTCCCCCATGGTCATGTTGGTTGTCAGCATATATTCCCTCGCCATCCTTATAATTTGATCTGGTAGATGCGGTAGTGCTTGTAGCGCTCGGCGCCCACCCGGGTGGGCAGCAGGTTCACCGCCGGGTTATATTCCGAGGTGACCGAACCATCGATCCAGGTGTAACCCTTGTTATAGAAAGCCTTGACCGTTTCCAGGTAAAGCATGGCATCGATGCCGCGGTGGCGGTATTCCTCCAGCAAGCCCATCAGCTTGAAGCTGACCACGTCGATTTGCTTGATCCAGCGCCTGACTCTCAGCCAGTTGAATGGGAACAGGTGCCCATTCAAGTGCATCAGCAGGCGATTGATATCCGGGATGGCCACGATAAACCCGACCGGTTTGCCACCCACTTCGGCGAACAGGGCCATGTCGGGGTCGACGAGCATTTTCAGCTTATCAGCCAGCTTTCTGAAGTGCTCCAGGTCCATCGGCTGGTAGGTGGGCAGCTGTGAGAGGGTGGCATTGAACAGGTTTACGGCGGTGGCAATTTCCTGGTCCCAATATTCCATGCGCAGCTTGCGGATGTTGACTCTAGCGGCTTTTTTGGCCATCTCGGCCACGCGCAGAATGTCAGGCGGCAAATTTTTTAATCCCTCGCCCACCAGGTCGCGGTGGGCGCGCCAGGCGAACAGGTCATGGTACTTCTGCATGCCGTATCTTTCCAGGAAATCTTTGTAATAGGGAGGCGTATGGGCTTCCAGCATGGCAGGAGGGCAATCCGCGCCCTCCACCAGCACCCCCGGGTTATCATTCTCGGTGAAGCTGGTTGGTCCGCTCATGGCCTTGATGCCCTTGTGGCGCTGCCAGTCACAGGCAGCATCCATGAGCATGCTAAACACCTGGTAATCATCAATGACTTCAAAAAAGCCGAAGCCTCCCTCGGGTTGGCCATTGCGCTGGATCATCTGGTGGTCGATAAATGTAGCGATCGTGCCCGCCACCTTGCCCCCCTGGTAGGCTGAAAACAGCGCCACATCGGCGTGCTTGAAGAATTCACTCTTCTTCGGGTCCAGGGTGACCATCTGGTCTGAAATTAGCGGCGGCACCCAGTTATGATCGCCGGCGTATACCCGCCAGGGAAGTTTTACGAAAGCTGCCCGTTCGCCACGGGTGGTGACTTGCCTGATCTCAATGTCTGCCGCCATACCCCATCACCTTCCGTAGAATGCTAAGTCATTATATCTAACACCACTTTCGACCCCTGGTTACCGAGATTAATTATAGATTAACTCGGGCGCTGTGGATAACCCTTCAGGGCGAGTGATGGTTAATTCAGCCAGATTCCTATCGATGTGATGATATAGACTCGAGGTTGCCGACGCCAAAGATCAGGCCGTACCAGAAAACCTATCGGGTATCGCCTAGCGTTATTATTGATTGTCTTGAATTACCGGCTGAGGGCAATTAATCGGGAGAGGCACGCTCATAAAAGGGGTTCAGCCTTCCCTTTTGAACCATGCCAAAAGCTTGTATTCTCTCTCAGTGCGATAGCCCAACCTGCGTGCCAGGGCAGCGGAAGGCAAATTTTTCTTATCACAGTTCCAATAGGTGGAATAGCCCTGCCGTTCCATTTCGGCGATTAAATGAGCGCAGGTGATGGTGGCGTAGCCTTTTCGCATGTGGTCAGGATGAGTCTCGACGCCGATCTCGATCGCTCCGCCTGCAGCTGGCCCGCCGAATGATTCACACAGCAGCTTCTCACCGCACATCAGGCATAATCCGTAACCCCAATGCAATGCTTGTTGAACAGAGCCATATAATTGAATGAGAAAATTCCTGCCCAATATTTGCTTGCTGAGTGATTCATCCAGGCGCCTAAGCTCGCAGCCCAGTGGCAATTCCGGTAAATCACCCGCAGATTCACGGTCGGTAAAATCGAGGGTCAAGCCCGAATATTGCGGATCTGCCGGCAAGAGGCTCCAACGCGGGTCATCCTGCCATAATCCAACCAGCACATCCCCATGATTGCGCAAAAGGCTGATTATTTCAGCGACCCAAGCAGCTTGCATTTGTCCCGCCAGGTAGAGCGAGCCAAAAGCTGCCTCCTGAACCACAGCCCAGCTGGGGGTATCGGGGTGGTCGGTGAATATCAATCCAGCAGCTTGCCCATCCAGAACTGCCTGGCAGCGAAGGAAAGCCGGGTCAGAAGCGGTAAACAATGAATAAAGCTCTGGAGTGACCTGATGTGGCTGTAGCGTGAGAAATGACCGTGCTTCCATAGGCGATATCCTTTCAATTATTATGGCATATCACCGGTTAATTTACAAGAGAGAATACCCCCCTAGCCAGGCAGACACTTAGCTCAATGCAGTCTGACATCGTTGCTAGCGAAAATCACCCCCCCAACCTTTCCCAATCTCAAGACCAGAATTGGGGGAGGTGCTTTATGGCGGCATATTGTGTGTCTTAACGGCGTTGCAATCAGGCGATGTGCTCTTCCACCACCTTGCGGAAGTGATACCCGTAAACAGCGAAGGTGATTGCGAGGGGGATTTTCTTGGGGCGGGTGAAAAGCGCCCAAAGGATTAAACCCCAATAGTAGAAGCGCTCCTTCCCCAATATTCCCAGGCGGAAGACCGTTCTAAAAAAGGCGCCGAGATATTTGAGGTTAAATGGCGCCTGCACATTGGGCAGCTTATACTCCCTGAGAAACGTGCGAATGCGAGCATAATAATTCTTAGGCGCATACAATGACCTTACCAGGGTTGTGTACCCCTTATGGAGCAGCTCATTTCCCATCGCCGAAACGATATTGGTAGTGCCATCCACGTTATCTCCCGACATATTCCCCAACAAACGACCCTGGCGCTTTAAGCGCTCGTACAGCCGGGTGCCGATGGGTGCCTGCAGCAACCCTACCATGGCAGTTACGATGCCACTACGCTGGATGAATTCGATCTGGCGCTGAAAAATGGACGGGGTATCGCTATCAAATCCGATAATGAATCCACCCTGCACCTGCAGGCCACCTCGCTGCAGGTGTTTGATATTATCAACCAGGTTACGGTTCAGGTTGTGTTTCTTGCCGCATTCCACCAGGCTTGTCTCGCTGGGGGTTTCAACTCCTATGAAAACGCTGTTGAACCCGGCTCGAGTCATGAGGCTGATAAGCTCATCATCGTCGGCCAGGTTTATGGAGACCTCGGTGCTGAAGGGCATGCCCGCCTTGCCCCTGCGCCATTCGATGATTGCCGGCAGCAGCTGCTCCTTGAGATAGCGCTTGTTGCCGATGAAGTTATCATCCACGAAGAACACCCCATCCCGCCAACCAAGCTGGTATAGGGAATCGAGCTCCCCAACCATCTGCGCCGCCGATTTGATACGCGGTTTATGCCCGAAAAGTGCCGTGATATTGCAAAACTCGCAATTGTATGGGCAGCCGCGTGAGAATTGGACGGCCATGGAGGCATAACCTTTCAGGTCCAGCAATTCCCAGCGTGGGATGGGAGTCCGGTGCAGTTCGGGCTTGTGGAGCGCATGGTAAACACGCTGGGGTTGCCCAGCCGAAAAATCCTGAAGGAATGGAGGCAGACTTATCTCGGCCTCATCCAGGACGAAAAAATCGATGTCAGGAAATTGGTCGTACTCAGCCGAGAATAGCGGGCCGCCAGCCACCATTTTTAGCCCGGCTGCTTTGCAAAGCTCAACCACTCTGGCAACCGAGGCGCGCTGTATGACCATGGCGCTGATAAAAGCAAGGTCGGCCCAGGCGAGGTCTTCATCCCGCAATGCGCGAACATTCATGTCAACCAGGTGAATTTGCCAGCTTTCTGGCAATAACCCGGCCACGGTAATCAGCCCCAAAGGTGGGAAGTTCGCTTTTTTATGGATGAATTTCAAAGCGGCCTTGAAACTCCAAAAAGTATCTGGGAATTCCGGATAGATCATCAAAATATTCATTTTCTCACCTGAATCGTTCAAAAAAAACCTTCAGCACCTGATCGATTTTACGGGCCCAACGGACCCAGCCCGGCAATATTTCATCAACAAGGTATAAACCCTTGATTCTCAATACACCTGTAAATAGGGTGGGATTTGATGATCCATGTATCAAGCTTGCCCCACTTTAGAGATTTCCAGTCACATGTTCGATGATAAAACGAACGATATTTCTATCTCGCCTCGAAACCAACTTTCAGCCAGCCATACCAATCGTACCCACAACCTTTTATCGAGGGCGGACTATAAGGGTTGTCAGGTGATGCTGGTGTAGTGCAGGATGTATTGCTCCAGCTGGTTGATCATTTCTTTCTGTTCCGACATGATGGAGCGCACCAGGTCACCAATCGAGATCATCCCCACCATTTCTTCGTCCTCCATCACCGGCAGGTGGCGAATGCGCTTGGCTGACATGAGCGCTAATGCCTGCTCGTTGGTCATGTCGAGGGTGACAAAGAACACGTGCGGGGTCATCACCTCACGAACCAGGGTCTTTTTTGAGGTTTTTCCCAGCAAGATAACCTTGCGGGCATAGTCGCGCTCCGAAAAGATACCCACCAGCTTTCCCCCGTCAATCACCGGTAATGCACCCACATCTTTATTTGCCATGAGCTGTAGTGCATCGTAAACCGTTGATGTTGGTGTGGTGCTCCACACTTCTCTCCCTTTTTCACTTAATATCTTGCGGATCGTTTGCATCGCGCTTCCTCCTTGATGAACACAACTGGTGATTGGCTAATTATCCCCAAATTATAGCCATAAATGTGAATTTTACAATCACAGCTATATTAAAATATACCGAAAGGAAACCGGGCTGAGATGGCATTTCGAGCTGAAAAGGATTTACACATGCTTCGCCTCGAGCTTCAATCGGCAAAAGCCGAGCAGGCAACGCTGGAGAAGCAAATCGGGAATTTTGAAGCGCAGGTGGATGCCCTGCTGGGTAGCCTGCTCGACCAGCTCACCGGGCTGAACATCGAAACACAATCGCTGGATGAGCAGTTAAGGCACATCCGTGAGCAGCGCCTGTTCGGCCCCGAACTGATGAATTACCTGGATGGGGCACCCCTGCCC
>CAYLPS010000061.1:0-19887 GCA_964385625.1 uncultured Anaerolineaceae bacterium
GTCCAGCTCCAAGGGATTGTCCAGAACCTCCAGGGCCTGCACCCGCCCGTGCGCAGTGGCTTGCACCCGGCAGCGTGCCAGGGGGAAGGTATTGTAAAGCGCGGCGTGGCGTGTGGTGAGCGGCAGGTCAGCATCATAATAGGTCAGCTCGGGAAACTCGCGTGCCACCCGCTGGAATACCGCGGGCTGCGCAGCCGTCTGGGGCATGGTGGCCTCCAGCACTTCCACAGGCTGGGGGGCAAAGATATCCCTCCGCTCACCGCGCTTCAACAACACTTCTTCTGGCTGGGCCTGCAGGAAGCGCCACAGCTGGCGCAGCCGCGCCGGCGCGCCGGCCGCATAAAAGGTGATGGGAAAATCTTGGGTCAGGCGATGGCGCTGCCCGTCCTCTCCCAACAGCCACAGCACGATCCCGCTTTGCGCGTCGGCGAACAGGTCCAGCAGCCATCCTGTCAGCTCAGTCATGGAAATGGATCACGTCTGATGTGGGAGTGGGAGATTCCGGCCCAACCCGGTTGGGTGATGGGCTTGCTGTCCCGGCCTCGCCCGGCTGCGGGAGCGGGGGGGAACTGCCCGCCTCCACCTCAGCGGTGAGCGCATCCAGGTAAGCAGTTGAATCATTATGTTCCAGCTGCTCCAGGGCTGCCGCGTCACGCGAGTTTAGGAGATAGCGCATGCGCAATACCTGCTTGTGCTCTTCCAACAGCATCGAAAGCAGAAAAATCTCGAAAGGCAGGGCGTGTGATGCATACGCCGCAGCCGCCAGGTGCTTGTGAGCAGCGGCGAACAGGTCATCGAGTGCTTTCTGATCGCTGCGGCGCAAGGCGCGCCGAAAACGCAGGAATGACTCCTGCTCTTTCAAAAAAACCTGGGTAACAGAGGGAAGTGTTCGTCCCATAATGAACCTCCTTAAAACAAACGCAATGGCGCTATAGGCTGGGGCTCTTCATAGCTCCACACCTGTTCTGACACAGCGCTCAGCATCTCAAGCAACTCTGGGGGCTGGCCGCGGTTAGTTGGGCTGGCGCTCACTGCCACCGAAGCCATGTGGCACAAGCGCCGCAGCTCCCCCAGGCTCGCTTCCAGCAAGCGCAGCCGCTCTGGCAGCTTTACGTTTTCATCGTAGAAGGTATCCAGCAGGTTAAGCACCAGGGCTGGCGCCGGGTCAGCCACTGTTTCGGATAGCAGGGTCTCCACCTGGTAGCAGGTGAAAGCGCGTGCCACGCTCACCCGCTCGAGTGCCTGCTGCCAGTACGTGGTCTGTAAGCGCAGCTGGCGCGCCAGCCCGTAGCCATCGAAACAGTTGCCGGCGTCCACCAGGCGAACCCTGCCGTTGAGCGCCATGCGGGCAGCCAGCGTGGTCATTATCTGGCGCTGGATGCGGTGCGGGGCGATTACCAGGTGGAGCTGCCTGGGCGAAAGCCGCAGGGAATATCCCGCCTCCCTGTCTGAGTCCAGTGCGTAATGTGTGTATGTTTCCATGCCCACATTATACCAGAACATTTGTTCTAACAACATTAGAGTTTTATCAACGTTTAGCTTTTCAGCGTGAGGCAAAGGTTGAAATCTTCTGACGGTAGAAATTACCTTTGAGCCAGAACAGGTCAGGGAAAAAGAAATAATTCTGAGATATGTGTAACCTTTCGGTTTGAGAAGCATCAAAATAGTTTAGTCATCTGCATAATAGTAAGTTATTATATTTAACATCTTTTAAACCTGTATCCGCGGAGAAAATCATGCCCATATACGAATTCGTGTGTGCCGATTGCGGCCAGCCATTTGAACAGCTGGTTTTAAGCGCAAGCAAAGTAAGCGAGGTCGCCTGCCCCACTTGTGCCAGCCAAAATGTCACCAAGAAAATATCCACCTTCGCTTCCAGGCTATCGGGAGGCAGCTCATTTTCCTTTGCTGATTCTTCCGGCTCGAGTTGCACTACGGGCAGTGTCTGAGGGGTGTAATCCCCGGTCGGCCGTGAGTCGATACAATTTGAGCAGCGTACGCCTGGGATTTTTGTCGAATCCACATCCTGTGCGCTGCTTTTGATTTAAAATAGTATCTAATGCCTGGGAGGGCTTTAACATGCGAATACTGACCGATTCACAGGAAAACCTGCTCAAGGATTCACGCAATCTTCTAAACGACCTGCGGGCCTCATTGATCCAGTTTGGCGCAGCGCCCGAAGATCACGAAACCCTTGCAGATTCCATTCGTCAGCTGGATGAGTTGTTCCTGCTGGTAGTAGTGGGCGAGTTCAATTCGGGTAAAAGCGCCTTCATCAATGCCCTGCTGGGGCAGAAACTGCTCACCGAAGGTGTTACCCCCACCACCACCCAGATCAACGTGATCAAGTTCGGTGAAGCCCAGGAACGCAGGGTTGAAAATGAGAGCCTGCATACCCTTACAGCCCCGGTGGAGCTGCTTGCCGAGCTGAATATTGTGGATACACCCGGCACCAACGCCATCATGCGCCAGCACGAAGCCATCACCCAGCAGTTTGTCCCGCGTTCCGACCTGGTGCTGTTCGTCACCTCTGCCGACCGGCCATTCACCGAAAGCGAGCGTCTTTTCCTGGAGAAAATCCGTGATTGGGGTAAGAAAGTGGTCATTGTATTAAATAAGATTGACTTATTCCAGAGCCGTGAAGAGTTGGATCAGGTGATGGCATTTATCTCCGATAATGCCCGTGGGTTGCTGGGCATCACTCCTGAGATCTTCCCGGTGAGCTCGCGCTTGGCCCTGCGCGCTAAATTGGGTGAGCCGGCTCTGTGGAAGGCCAGTATGTTCGAAATCCTCGAAAAATACGTTCAGGAAACGCTGGATGATAAAGGCCGCCTGTCTTTAAAGTTTATGAATCCCCTGGGGGTGGCCACCCACCTCCTGAATAAATATCTCGATGTCACCAATTCCCGCCTGGAGCTGCTAAAGACTGATTTTTCCATGTTAGACGACGTGGAAGCCCAGCTAAAAGTGTACCAGGAGGATATGCAGCGTGATTTCGATTTCCGCATGTCAGATGTCGACAATGTGCTTTTTGAGATGGAGCAGCGCGGTGACGATTATTTCGAAGAAATCCTGCGGCTGCCCCGCGTCCTCGACCTGCTTAATAAATCACGCATCCAGCATGAATTTGAGCAGCGTGTTGTTGCTGATGTGCCTGCCCGCATTGAAAGCAAGGTCAACGAGCTAATCGACTGGCTGGTGGAGGCCAACCTTCACCAGTGGCAAGCGGTGACTGAGCACATTGCTGACCGCCGCCGGCAGCATGAGGAACGCATCGTGGGGGATGCAGCCGGTGGCAGCTTCCATTATGATCGCGAGAAGTTGATGGAAGCCGTTGGGCGTGATGCCCAGCGCGTGGTAGATGGCTACGATCGGGAAGCCGAAGCACGTGCGCTGGCAGATGGGGCACAAAATGCAGTGGCCGCCCTGGCTGCCACCGAAGTGGGAGCAGTGGGATTGGGCACCCTCATTACTATTTTGGCTACCACGGCCGCAGTGGATGCCACCGGCATCATCCTTGCCAGTGTGATCGCTGTGCTCGGTTTCTTCATCATCCCGGCCAGAAAACGCCGCGCAAAGGCTGAGCTGCGCCAAAAGGTCGCCGACCTGCGCCAGCAGCTCATCCAATCGCTGCGCACCCAGTTTTCTCGCGAGATGACACGCAGTGTAGCCAACATCAAGGATGCCATCTCCCCTTATTCGCGCTTCGTACGTGCCGAGCAGGGCAGGCTGGACGAAGTGCAATCCAGTCTTCAAGATACCAGGAATAGCTTGGAAAGATTGAAGGTGCAGGTGGGTGAAGTAGTTGGAACGCCGGGATGAAATGTTCATCGCAAAAATGCATCCTCGATCGTTTTTACCAGCTCCCGAAACCGAGGTCACTCTCAGCCCCACACCGGGCTCCATTATTTTTATTGGCGAATATGGATTGCCACTTAAAATACTCTAACAGATATTAACCATACGTGGATTAATCTGAAGTAGCGGTGTATACTACGGATAAATTTACCGGTAGTTTATGCAATGGATCATGATAGAACATCAAGCGATGCTTTTGATTCCATAGTTCGAAATGCGATCCGACCCAAATGCCAGGAAATTACTGCCTGAATCTATTGGCACGCATCCCCATTCTGAAGATGTTGCATTCTGGTTTCTTACAGGTAGAAATCTGGAGAAATGATGCTTGATATAAAACGTCTCAATGTATTTATCCAGGTCGCCGCAACACAGAGCTGTTCAGAGGCAGCTAAACGTCTGAACCTCAGTCAGCCCACTGTCAGCAAGCACATTAGAAACCTGGAAGCGGAATTGAATGTAAAACTATTCGATCGGATTGATGCGCAACTACATATCACAACAGCAGGTATGACCTTGCTCCCGTGGGCGCGCAAGATTGTTCATCAATCCAATGAAGTTCATCAGATGATGCAGTCCATGCAAGATTCCGTTGTTGGGCAGCTGCGCATCGCTTGCGCTGCTACAGCTGGTAAATATATTTTGCCCCACCTGGCAGCGCGCTTTAAGCAGCATTATCCAGGCGTACAAATCTTCATCCAACCCTGCATTGTCCAGGAAATGACCAATCTGTTATTTTCTGAGGAAGCAGACCTGGGTGTTGTTAGTAGTGAAGTCACTGACATTGACCTGGATTGCCAGTATTTTTTCACTGATTACGTTTCGCTAATTGTCCCCGAAAAACATTCCTTATCCTTGCGCGAGGCTATCGAGCCGGCTGAGCTGCTCGACGTGCCCATAATTTTACGCGAGCCAACATCGGGTACACGCCGGACTCTGCAATCGGAGCTTGCCAAACACGATATCTCCTTTGACGAGATGAATGTCCTGATGGAAGTGGGAAATGCAGAGGCGATTGTGCTGGCGGTAGCTGGAAACCTGGGCGTCTCTTTTGTCTCGCGCATGGCTTCGGCATACACCAGGGTATGGGGGTGCGTCGTGGAAGTGCCCGTCGATGGTTTAAATTTGGAACGGAAAATTTGTATTGCCCGACGCGAGTTATCGCATCCTAACCTGGTCCGCGATGCATTCTGGGCATTCATTCACGCTCCCGAAAATGAAGATATCCTTGCATTACCGGCGGTTTAGCGAGCTTTTCAGAATATCATTCTATTTGCAATCTATTAAATGAAAACTGGAGCTGTTCCATTGGCAGCTCCAGTTTCTCACCTGAAAGATATTTGGCTCAGAAAAGTCACCGAGCAGCGTTCATCGGCCGGATGAACAGGAAATACGCCATGATCCAGCAGCCTGCAATGATCATGAAGGTGTCAAACATCGATCCAATAGAAAGCTGGGGCACACCGCTGAGCACATGGCCGACATTGCAACCGCCAGCGACAGTGGCTCCAAAACCCATCAAACTTCCACCGATGAAAGCCTGCACCAAGACTTTAGGAGCAGGAGCACGAAGAGCTAGCTCACCCGCAATAGCTGCGCCCACCAGAGAGCCGAGAACAATGCCGATAATCAGTGCTCCACCCCAATTCATTACCGTACCGGGAACAAATAGCGTTTGCCAGATGTTATTCCAGCCAGCTGTGATCCCTAATGGATAATTGCGACCAGTTGCTGCTGATAATGGGAATGCCAGCACACCAACTAGGCCCACCGCGATGCCTGCTGCCGGCCAGCTCCAGCCCTTCTTGAAGATCGCTTCCCAGATTGACTTTGGCTTTTCTCCGGGCTCCTCTTCAGTCCTCTTTCTGAGCGCCAGAACCACCCAGACTGCAATGATCACCACGGACAGGACAAGACCAACGACATTAGCATTAATCCCGAAGATATTTCCTAGCGTAAGCGGTGAGCCATCGGCGGCTGAAATCTTGGTGTTAGTCTTTAAAAAATTGGCTACTGGAGACAATACACCCGCGGATGTTGTCAGGGCAAACAGGCTGAAACCAACAATGGCACTGAACGCTCCTACCAGTCCCTCTCCAGCACGATAGGTGATTCCACTGGCACAGCCACCTGCCAGCACCATTCCCATGCCAAAAAGTAAGCCGCCCACACCTTCCGCACCCCACATCAAGGCCGGCGGCGCCATCTTGATTACACCGGTCATCGCCATTATGGAGAAACCGAGCGTTTCAACCAGCAGGGCAACCCCTACGGCTTTGACCAGGTTGAAATCGCGACCGACAATGATATCTCGGAAGGCAGAGTTCATACAAAAACGCCCACGCTGCAGCGAAAAACCGAACAGTGCTCCGACCAATATACCAGACACAACTGTAATCATATCTTCTCCTTTGTTATTCAATATTCATAGTGTAGTATCAGCGCGATCATTCACTGTTAGAAACACTACATCTCTTGAATGAAAATTATTTGAGACCTAAGACCTCGATCAGGATCCTGTGAGTGGGCCCTTCGACCCTCTCGACTTTGAGTATTTTATGGCCGTTCCTTTTAGCGTTGCGTGGAATTCGCTCTACCGAGAGCGGGTAGTCAATCAACACCTCAAGGATCTCACCCTTTTTCATCTTCTTGAGAGTTGTCATCGTATCCACATCCGGGTACGGGCAAATTTTGCCACATTCATCAATTGTTTTCGTCGGGGTTTGATCTGACATGTTTTTCTCCTGGGTCGGTATTTTTCTCTTCTTTATCGAAGAGGTTAATACGAAAAGTATTTGCCTGCGCCTTCGGCCATCAGCAAGAAATCAGCAGCCATTCGGACCTCGACTTCATCGCGTAAGTCTTCTTTCTTGAGGCCTTTATTGGGCAAGCCAAGTTCGCACATGATGAACCGGCCATCAAGGGTGACGATTGAGTCATACAGATAAATTGGATCGGGTAAACCGGGTAAGCCGTTGTATTTTTCAAGCTCTCCTTTCACCAGCATTTTAGCTGCACCGGGCTGAAAGAACATCAGCACCTCGTCGCCGGTAGCGGCAGCTGCGGCACCCATGATCAATGCTGCCATGACGCTATCAGAATCTGCGTGATTACACATGATCACTGCTTTAGGAGTTTCGCTTTCATCATTCATGATTTGCTCCGTGATTAAAAAATATGATCTGTCCACAAATAAATAGGTAAATATATACTCTGCAGAAGAAGCTGCTCCTGCTTCCTGTTTCTTCGGTCATCGCTCACTTGCCGATTTGGATAGAAACCGTTACGCCGTGATACTCATGATTTGGACATATTTGCTGATTAATCGTTCGCCGATCACCTCCGCAATTCTTTGCATAAAATAATAGCCAAAAGATGGGTTGGCATCAAATAGAGTGCAAAGCTCTTCGCCATCAAATGCAATCAATCGGGTGTCTTGCTTTGCAAATGCACTCTTCTTATAGATATGTGGCTTAACAATCGATGACCATCCGATCACTTCACCTTTGCTGAGGGGCTCCAATTCCCCTACTTTTTGATCCCCCTTTTCTCCCAGGTTCATGGTCAACACCACAGACCCTTCCAAGACCAGGTACAAGGTTTTAGCCATCTCATCTTCATAAAACAAATATTGTCCTGCTTTTACAAACTTTTCTTCTGCTAGTTGTGCAATCTTCCTCAGCATTTCTTGATCCTGCTTGGCGAATAATGTGTAAAACCTTAGGGCTTCGATGGATATCATGTTTCGCTCCTTTGGCATATCGGAACTATTTTAGGATTATAGTTTATGTTCTTAAAGATTCCATTGACAATGTTTATACAATTGGCACCGTATTTCCTCCTTAATAAGCAGATTTCTGTTCCTAATATTAAGAAAGTCTGATAAATCCACGTTAGTTCCTAATCTGCAGGGGCGGCGCTGGCTGCCTGCTCTTTATCCGTTGATGGCTTGAGTGCCCAGAGATACAATGCTATGCTCCGGTAGATCGCGTGAGCGAATTTGGAGAATGGCGCCAGCAGCAGCAACTCGCCTACTACAACTAAATGCGCTAAAAAGATCCAGTAACTCACCCCTGTGGGGGGCAAGTAGTCTATGAGTTCAAGTATGAAGCCAGTCACTCCAGCCAGCCACATCAACGTTAGGAAAGCCCAGTCAGAAATACTGGATTTTTCATAAGAAGTGTCGTCTTTGCGTAATCTCCTGATAAATATCGTACTGGTTCCATATAATAAAAATATACCAGCGATCGTTCCCAACAAGCGCGTCGGATACCACAGGGGTACCCATGTGCCGGTGGCTTTCATATGCACTAGCTCCAGCAGGTAATCCAGTGCTGTTGCAATGAAAAGCCCTAAAAATCCCCACAACATCGATCCATGTGCAAACCATTTCTGGGTGTACCAGGGTTTCACCGGACCTTCTGTCTCGCAATCCTGGCGGTAATGTAATTGCCCTAACACTTCCTGCCCGAATGCTTTCCAGATAGCTCCAACCCAATCGAAGCGCGTGCCTTTCGGATAACCAAGCCCTGTGATGGTACGCCTGATCATGGAAATCATCCCCGCTAACGCGGCCAGGATGATCACAATGCCGACCGCAATGCCCACAATATGGATCAATCCCGAAGGGATGAAACTGAACAGGTTCACCTTATCCATCGGCATGGTTCCACTGAACGATAAGAAAAAGGCTCCGATCACCACCGCCAGAATGATCAGGAAGGCAATACTGAATATAGGCGAGGTATAAAGCATCTTTGCCAGGCCTGTTGGATCATACGCTGCGATGGCATACCTGCGGGCTGAGGCCATATATTCACCCGGGTCAGCTTGACGTGGGCAGGTGGTCGAACATTCACCACAGTAGTCGCATAACCACAGCTCTTTGCTCGACAGCAGGTTGTCTCGCAGTCCAAGTTGGGCAAAACGATTCATCTTGCGAGGAAAATTTATCTCTTCGGTTGAAAGTTGGCAAATTGCAGTGCAGTTGCCACAATTGAAGCATGATTCGATCTTAACATCGCCATACTTTTTAAGCTCGGTCAGCAGATTGGAATCAACGCGCACACTCATGCCTGTTTCTCCTTTATCAATCGGTACAGATAATAATCTCCGCTATCGTCCGTTCCAGCTTCTGCAACCAATCCATATTTTTTCATGGCTGCCATATGCCAGAGAACTTCATGTGCTGGGATGCCACTGGCTTCTGCCAGCTGCGGAACGCTTTGCGGATTTCCTGCTAATGTTTTTTCCAATACTTTACGCACTGACTGCTGAGCCTTGAGCATTTCCTGCGCTTTCTGTACTGTATCGTGATGCTCTTTGCGCATCTCTACCAGCATTTCCGTTCTTTTTTTCCTTGCTTCAAGATCTGTTGTCATGCGACACCTTCCACTAAGGGTAAGTCGGCTGTGATGGCATTAACCATTGCTTCGTATTCATCCAGCCGCCAACCCTGCACATCAATGGCACGGTTCGGGCAGCTGCTAACACACACTCCGCAACCATTGCAGTTGGCTGGGGTGACTACTGCCCGCTGGGCTGTACGCCCATTCATGGAGAATGTAGCAAGTTTGATTGCTTCTTCCTGTGGGCATACCTTGATGCATTCCCCGCTTCCTTGGCATCTCTCGGGATCAATATATGCCACGTACGGCGCCAGTTCAACCATCCCGGAATGTATCAATGCTGCAACTTTGGAGGCGGCAGCCGACGCTGCAGCACAGCTCTCTTGGATGTTCATTGGACCCTGCGCCGTGCCGGCTAATACAACCCCACTCACCGCTGTTTCAACGGGTCGCAGCTTGGGGTGCACTTCCAGCAGGAAGCGGTCACTCCCTGGCGAAACCTTGAATATATCGATCAGGTCATCCACTGGGTTGGGCATCATGCCCACTGCCAATACCACCAGGTCCACCGGGATTTCCACTTCCTCTCCCCATGTCAGGTGGTCTTTTACCTTTACCAGCAGGGGATGTCCATCGTTTTGTCCAGCCTGCATCACTGCGGGGATTTCCTCACCAAAATAGCGCAGGAAGGTGACATTGTCCTTGCTGGCGCGTGTGTAGTAATCCTCGTGACCGCGACCATATGCGCGGATATCCTCGTAAATCTCATAAACCTTGACATTGGGCGCTTTCTCATGGAGCAATACAGACGCGCTCAACGAGGCGGTACAGCAAACTCGTGAGCAATAATTATTTACGTTACCATCAGGTTGTGCCTGGTGTATACCCTCAATCTGCCGGCTTCCCACGCAGTGGATGATTGCCACATCCCTCACCTCATGGCCATTCATCGACAAATTGCCCTTGCTGGGTCCATCTTTATCCAGCAAGCGTTCGAGCTGCGGAAGTGTAATGACCTCGGGGAATTCCTTCCATCCCATTTCACCATCAAAAGGTTCGTATGGTCGAAATCCAGTTGCAATAACCACTGCACCAGCTTCCAGGGGAATTTCCTTCGTTTTTTCATTGAGATCGATCACACCCACGGGCGCCACTTTTACGCATTCACCGCATTTGGTGCAGTGCTCCCAATCAATCACCAGGCTTTCTGGATAGCAGCCTGAATATGCCCGGTAAATTGCCTTCCGGTTGGATAAGCCGAAATCAAATTCCCTCTGGCTGCTGATGGGGCAGGCTGTGATAACCTCCTGCTCATTGGCAAATACTCCCCTGACACCGCGTGGCTGCTGGCGTATCGTGACGTTGTAATTCCCCACGTAGCCCTTGGCACTGATGACTTCAGCGCCGGTGTAGATAGTAATTTTTGGCTCCCGAATGGCACGCTCGATCAATTGTTTGAGCAGCAGGCGGGGCTCTTCGTCGGTGGGGAAAATCCTTTCCCACATCGCCATGTGCCCTCCCAAGAAGTGGCTTTTCTCCACGAGGGTGACCTGTAATCCACGCTGCGCCATGTCCAATGCAGACCGCAATCCAGCAACACCACCACCTATGACCAGCGCGTGGAGATGGGCATCTAGCTTCACTGGTTCCAAAGGCTTCACCCTGCGTGCTTTGGCTACCCCTCCTGCCATCATTCGGATGGCTTTTTCTGTAGCTTCATCTGGTTTATCATGGTGTACCCAACTGACCTGCTCGCGCAGCCCAATGTGATAGTACAGGTATGGGTTCAACCCGGCACGTTCCAGCGTCCGGCGGAACGTCTGCTCGTGCAGGAAGATTGAGCAGGCGCCAATCACCACACGGTTGATACCTTTTTCCTTGATGTCATCGGTGATTAATTTCTGACCCGGGTCTGAGCACATGAACATATTGCTATGGGCTGCCGTGACATCAGGAAGTTTTGCCAGGGCTCGGGCAACTGCTTCGCACTTAACCACATCACTGATGTTTCCACCACAATTACATACATATACACCGATACGTGCAGTTTCATCCCCAGGGCTTTGATTAGATTGCGTGTTCTTCTGAATTTCTTCAGGCATATTGCATGCTCCTTGCAGGCTGGTTTTCTGGGGTTGGTGACGTATGGCCGTTGCTCGATTGAAGGTACGCGGCAGCCATGGCAGCTGCAGAGCCAGCCATCATGATGCTATCCACGATATCCATTGGCCCAGCAGCGGTCCCGGTGACAAATATGCCTTCCTGAGATGTTCCAGTGGGCACAACATTAAAATTGGGGACGTTGACAAAACCATCTTCAGCGACGGGCACGTTATATAGCGCTTGTGGGTTGTAACCTGGCAGCAAACCTACAGAGAGCACAATTAGGTCGTGCTGGCGTTCCATCACGCGGGTCTGCCCGAGCTCATCAACCAGCTCCACTCTCACAATCGGGTTTTGATCACCATCCTCCTGGATGCGTGCCACCTTGCCTTTGATAAACTCGATCCCCATTGCCTTGGCGTTTTGGTAGAACTGCTCATATCCTTTGCCGAAGGCGCGGATATCCATATAGTAGATGGTAATTTCTGCCAGGGGTAGAGCCCCTGAAAGTAGCATCGCCTGCTTGATGGCATACATGCAGCACACCCGCGAGCAATACGTAACCCCGAGCGTTTCATCGCGCGAGCCGGCACATTGGATATAGGCAATTGAGCCGGGCATCTTTCCGTCGGAGGGGCGCATCACCCGCCCATAAGGTCCGGTAGGAGCAAGCAGCCGTTCCATCATCATGCCACTGATGACGTTGCGGAATTTCCCTGCCCCGTACTCTTTCTTGGCATCCAATGGAGTGGTCTCGAATCCGGTAGCCAGCACTATACTGCGAGCGTCAATTTCTATATTTTCAGCTTGTTGAGTGAAGTCGATGCCATCTGCCGGGCATGCCTGCAGGCACTTGCCACAGAACAAGCAGTGGTCAATGTCCAACACAGCCTTTTGCGGTACGGCTGTGCTAAAAGGCACGTAAATCACGCGGTGTGCCGTCCTGCCAAATTCGTGCTCGTCTTCTGAAATATCCACAGGGCAGGCCAGCTCGCAGGAACGGCATCCGGTGCAGTCAGCTTCACGAACATAGCGCGGCTTTTTAACCACCTGGGCCGTAAATCCACCTGGGTTTCGATTGATGGACTGAATTTCGCTATATGTCATCAGCTTGATTTTGTCATGATGAGCAGTAGCCGACATCTTGGGGGTGGTTATGCAAGAACAACAATCCAGTGTCGGGAAGACCTTGCTCAGGTCGATCATCTTCCCTCCGATACTGGATTTACGCTCCACCAACGCCACCTGGTAACCCTGGTCGGCCAAATCGAGCGCCGTCTGCATCCCGGATATTCCGCCGCCAACTACCAGTGTATCAACTTCAAGCTTATTCGGAGGCATAGGTAGTGTCTCCTTGCGCCCCAAGGTTATTGGTATGCAGCACTTTTAAATCAGTCAATTTACGTTCCACAGGACCAATTTCCTCTAGCAATTTCTCTGCGCGCTGGACTTCTTCTAGGAACGGGCGCACACACACCGTGCATATGGCAGCCAGGCGCAACCGGCGAAGGTCCAGGTTGAGCCCTCGCATTTCTTCATAAGTGTCATTGATGATTTTGGCGGTTTTATCCGATTCACCTTTGTATGGGCTGTCAGTGCCGCTGTACATGACGGTGATGGCATCGAATCCATTATTAAAGGCACTGATGTAGAACTTCGGGGGAAAAATGGCTGAGCTCATCACCGGTAGAATGTAGGTGTTGGCTGGGTAATCCATGTGACCCTGCCCAACCATGTCTGCACCGCGATATCCCCCAGATAGTGTGGCAAGAATCAAAATCTTAGTGTTTTTATTTACCATGTCGTCTGTCATGCGGCTCCTATTTTTCAGCTAAGGATTGAAGACGGGCATATCAGATAAGCTGATTACTTGTTTCGCACCACGAACAACCTGTCATATCCACCAGCTTGTATAAAGCCCATGTAGTTGTGGCCCAATTTTTTGCACCACAATTCAAGATTATTGCGCGTTGATGGATCGCCAGACCAGACCTCCAGGATCTCTCCTACTTTCACTGCACCAATGGCCTTCTTCGCTTCCAATAATGGACCCGGGCACGACATGGCGCGCGCATCAACAACTTTTGCCGCTTTAATTGTGGTTAGATCAACGGTAGACATTGTTATTTCTCCTTTATCTTCCAAAATAAAACTGTGGTGAAATGGATTTATATTGCATGAACAAGATTTTCAGCCATTCTTTCTGCTATTTTTCACTTGCCAAATAATTTCTATCCGATCCTGAGAGTTCGGATTATGATTGGCAAATCACATACCTTATTGACAGCCAGAAAGGTTATATTAGTTAGTACCTGAATATTCACATTATGTGATAAATTTCCCTAATCCACACAGTACCATCTGTCACAAATTAAATTCGATATATCTATGGTAGGTTATAGCTAAATGGAATAACCTGTATTTGATTAGGGCTACAGATTCCTCACAATAAACTCATCACTGCTGCTTTTATAATAAAAATATAATCGGATCTGTTCCCGCATTCGAATTTTTATCCGGGATTTCAGGAAATGAGGGGGTTTCCTATATCAAGCTTGTTGAGGAGACTTTCTCCCTCAATTTTTTATGCTGCTATTGAGTCAGCCGATCGCCAGATAATCTACAGCTGGAAGGAAAAGGAATCTGAGTTATTCATTTGTGGAATGGGTTGAATTTTTTGGGGCTGGTGGCAAAGACTCTATGGTCAGTAGGTTAAGCTTTGTGGCTGGAGGCAAGTTCGACCCTATGTATCTTGGTTTTTCCACCATTCAGCAAACTTCACAATCCGCCGCCGGATGTACCACGCTTGTAAATCAGAGACCGGTCGTCGCTGCTTGATTAAATCGAGCACATCCGCTGGGGTCATCCCCTGGGCAATCAGGATGCATGCCCCCATCGCCGGTCCGCGGTGCCGGCCCTTTGAGCAGTGGGTATACACCACGCCACCATCCTCCATCACCTTCATTGCTTCTTGCACCCCATTTTTGAAGATATGCATCGGGATAGGGAAGATTGGCGAATCGATCGTTGGCAGCCATATGCTCCTTATGGGTGGTGAATTTGGGTCACGCCTGGGTGGGGTGCCAATCCTCATATTGAGCACTAATTTGACCCCCAGCTCGTGCAGTAGCGCATAATCTCCGCTTTTCGGCGTGGTGCCAATATACAGGTAGTCGGTTATTTTCGAATAATTCATCGGTTATATTTTTCCACCCAGGTTTCTGCGCCAGCGCTGGCGTGGCATAAATAAACCTCTGTCTGGCGTGAGGTCTTGGCCTGGTAGCCTTCCCGTAAACCTCGCATGAACCTCTCCGCATCTTTCTCCTCCACCAGGTTGACCGTGCACCCCCCAAAGCCCGCCCCGGTCAGTCGCGCCCCATAAATTCCCGGCAGCCCGCGGGCGATATCTACCAGGTCATCCAGTTCGGGGATGCTCACCTCGTACAAATCGCGCAGGCTTTTATGGCTGGCATACATGAAGCCGCCGAACATGCGCGCATCGCCCCTTTTCAGGGCAAGAATGGCTTGTTCCACGCGGTGAATCTCCTTGACCACATGCTCGGCACGCCGTGCTATCACTGGAGGCAGAAAAGGAGCATAAGCAGCCAGCTCAACCGATGAGATATCCCTGAGCGATTGGATCTCTGGTAGGTATTTTTGCAACAGCTTCACCGCCTGCTCACAGGCTTCCCGCCGGTCGTTATAGGCTGATGACATCAGGCTGCGCTTTATTCTCGAATCGGCTATCACGATGGCAGTCCTCGCCGGCAGCTGCAGGGCGTTCCACTCCAGGCTGCGGGTATCGAAGCACAACACGTGCCCCTTCACACCACAGGCGCTGGCAAACTGGTCCATCAACCCTGATGAAACACCCACGTACTCATTCTCGGCCTTTTGGCACAGCCTGGCCAGCTCCAGGCTGCCCATCTGAAAACCGGCAAGTGCCTGCCAGCAGCTGGCAAATGCCACCTCCACCGCCGCTGAAGAGCTTAACCCCGCACCAATGGGAATATTCGACGTATACACAGCTTGCATGCCACACAAAGCCAGTCCCTGCTGTTCTAGCGACCATGCCACTCCTGCCGGGAAAAGCGCCCAGCTGGGAAGGGTCCGGCCAGCTATATCGAGCTTTGCCGCCAGGTCGGTTAATCTGAAAGTCACCTCTGCGTTCAGGTCTAGAGCATGCAAGGTCACCAGGTTGTCCGTAGTCGCCATTGCTGCCAGGCGCACATCCCGGTCAATGGCAGCCGGTAAAACCACCCCCTGGTTGTAGTCCACGTGCTCCCCCAGCAAGTTCACCCGACCTGGTGCGCGCGCCTCAACCTGGGGCGCTTTACCATAGATATTTTCAAACTTGCTCGCCAAGCTCATTGCTTTTTTATATCCCAACCTGTAATTTTATCCCATCGGTAATTTGTCCCTTAGGGTGCTTGATAGCTGAATGCGCCGGGGAAATCCGCGCTGGCTAGTTCTTCTTTGCCGCTCCATGACTCAATTTTGAGCCGGTAAACCGCGGTCTGGTCTAACTCCTCCGGGAGTATCTCTCGATAGTCAACCCCGGGCATCAAATGGGGGAAAAAGCGGTCCAGCAGCATTTGCAATGCCTTTTTTGCTTGGATGGCACTGCTCAGCACCGCCAGGTTGCCGAATACCACCACGCTGGCATATTCAACCCCCACTCCCATAGCTGTATCCGCTGGCAGCAGGCGTCCCATCTCGGCAATGCTGAAACTAACCCGAGGGTTCCGTTCAATATTCGTGCGCATGCGCCCCACCAACGCCCCATGGATATATATGGCGTGTGCATCTTCATCATACACGAATACAGTCGGCTTGATAAATGGCTGGCCATTATATTCCGTGGCGAC
The DNA here is from genome assembly GCA_964385625.1 of uncultured Anaerolineaceae bacterium. Classification (GTDB taxonomy): domain Bacteria; phylum Chloroflexota; class Anaerolineae; order Anaerolineales; family UBA4823; genus FEB-25. Next base: position 16,178 of record CAYLPS010000061.1, read on the forward strand.
CATCCCAAAGGGCACACGCTTGAGCATGGCCTTGATCCATGCATCATTCTTGTCCCGGTCCATCCGCAGCGGTTGGTTGATAGGTTTAGGCGCATTGCTCATCGGTACATCCTCGTGAACATGATCGTTTCTTGGTTTATATGGGCTTCTTTATAACTTAAACCAGATGCTTAGGGCGGTCAATATGCTGATGAGCAATACCAGGGTGATGGTATAGGGCATAAGCTTGCGCATCAATTCGCCCTCCCTACCGGCCAGGTTAACCGTGCTCGTCCCTACCACCACCTTGGCAGGGGCAGCCACGCTCGCCAGGGCAGCTCCCGCGGTTTGCCCAGCCAGGATGATCGGTATCGAAAACGCCAGCAGCCTGGCGGTCTGTAATTGCAACAGCGAAAATACCACATTTGAGTTGGTATTGCTTCCGGTCATAAACGCCCCTATAGCCCCAATCCAGGCGGCAATCGCCGGGAAAAATGTGCCAGTGAACTGCGCCAGACCCTGCGCCAGGGCATTCGTCATCCCACTAAGCTCCATGATGACTGCCATAAACAGCATCAGCGTGATGCTGATCGTGGGGGCTTTCACGCGTTTCACCGTGCCAGAAATGATGTTCTTGATGGATCCCTTCTCGTAATGCCCGGTGACCCAATACAATAAATATGCCAGGATGGATGAGTACAGCAGCAGGAACCCTGCATGGTTCAGCAGCGAGAGGGGCTTGGTAGTGCCTTCTGGGGTTACATACCCCAGTTTCGTGATCAGCTCCGGCATATTTACTTTGATCACCACCCCACTCAGGGCATGCTTGATGCCCGGAATCAGTTGCACGCCCAATGTCACGATGATCAGGATGGCATACCCCGACAGGGCAATTGCCAGACGCTTTCCATCCAGCTTGCCATTGCCTTCCTGCTCGCCCCGATAAAAGCGCGCCACGCCGAAGCTCACCAAAAGTCCCGCCATGCTGCCTACAAATGCAGCCGTATTCCATGGTCCCTTGCTCGCCACCAGCAGCTGCACAGCCCCCATGACTGCACCCAGGATAACCGCTGGGATGGCCAGGCGCAGCACGCCGCGCCACCCTTCGATGACATGCATCACCATCAACCCGGTGATCAGGGCGGCGATTCCCAGAAAGGCTGCTGCTGAGAATGCCAGGTCACTGCTGGTCAACCCTGTGGTTGCCAGCAATGCTTGGAAAGATGACCCAAGCGAGCCAAAGGTTACCGCCCAGCCACTTCCGATGGACGGAATAATGATCGCCGCCATGGGCGCGAACCCCAGGCCGACCAGGATAGGCGCCACCACTGCAACCGGCACCCCAAACCCTCCCACCCCTTGTAAAAAGGATGCAAATCCCCAACCGATCACCAGGGCTTGCATACCCTTGTCAGCGGTCAGGTGCGGCAGGGCATCACCCAGCCTGGCAATGGCTTTGGCTTCATCGGTCACCCGGTAAAATAGGAAGGCTGCCCAAATGATCAGCAAGACATCCAGGCTGCTGATCAGGGCCTTGATATGGGCATATGCCAGCAACTGCGTACCGCTGCCAAAATAAAAGACAGCGATGACTAGCGCCAGCAGATAACCAGGAATGCTGGCCTTAACCGCCCCCCAGCGAAAACCAAGCATCAAAATGAGGATAACCAGGATGGGAATTAATGCCATGAAAAATGCGATCATACATTCACCATGATAAACAGACGGTTTTATTCCAACCTGCGAGGGTTTTCAGGCCAATATCTAAGCCTTAGCGGTTAATTAACCTCCGCCTTTCAAATAGATGCCATGTGGGTCAAGATCTTCGCGCAAAATGCGGAGCTCCTGCTGGCTGGGAGGCTCGGTGTTCCGCAGGTTGCTTGCCACCTTTAGCTCCCATCCGGTATTTTCTCGAGCCTGTTCCACCGTGGCGCCTGGATGCAGGTCTGTCAATACCAGCTCACCTGTATCGTCAGGTTGCAAGAGACCCAGGTCTGTTACCACTGCCAGCATGCCACCCCCGCGCAGTTTGGCTGCCTGTCGCTCTGCCCTGCCGCTTAAAAAACCCGCCGAGGTGCGGAAATCCAGCTTGTCTGGGAAGCGCCGCTTGGAATGCGGCGTAAGCAGGTAACAGCGGTTGGCCCAGGCGGCAATTTCCATCGAGCCGCCACTTCCCGGCAGGCGCACCTTTGGGTGGGCATAATCTCCGATGACCGTGGCATTGATATTCCCAAAGCGATCGATCTGCGCCCCGCCCATGAAACCCACATCCACGTTGCCGCGCTGCAGGTAACAGGCGAAGATGTCGTACATGCTGCACACCGACAGCGCCCCGCTCACCAGTGTGGGGTCGCCAATTGAGAGTGGCAGCCGGGCAGGCTGGGCTCCGATTACCCCCGCTTCGTAAATCATTACCAGGTTTGGGGCGTGTGTGCGGCGTGCCAGGTTGCATGCCAGGTTGGGCAAGCCCACGCCCACGAAAACCCGGTCACCATCCCTCAGTAAACGCGCTGCATTAATGGTCAATAGTTCAGGTGAGGTGTAATCAGCCATATTTAATACATCCCATAATCCACCGTGGCGCTGGGTCGGCTGGTGACACTCAGCCGCTCCTGCACCTCGCTGCCCAGTTTCTTCCAATATTCAGCCCGGTCACGCACCCCGTACACCCATTCGTCTAAGTAGCTCAGCGTGGTGTCGCGGTTACTGCTGATCTTATCCCAGGCCACGTAAAAGTCATTATCCCGGTCATAATAACCCTGTGTGTAGGAAGGATGCGCACAATATCGCACCAGGCACACTGCATCTACAATGAACCCTGGGATTAGCGTGCGGTTGGGGTCGGAGCGGATGATATCTTCATCCACAATCTCTTCGGCTGTCAGGATCACCCTCTCAGCAGCAAAGGCTGCCTCCTTTTGCTCGCCGATAATGCCCCAAATCTGGGCATTTCCATCAGCATCTGCCCGCTGCACGTGCACAATGGCCACATCCGGTTTGAGTGCTGGTACCACCACCACAACATTCTCGCTGTATGGGTCCTTCACTGTGCGGTATTGTGTGTTCACTCTTTCGAGGTCACCTGCTGCGGTGGGGTTCATGGGCATGAAAGGCAAGCCAGTTGCGCCCGCTTGCAGGCGAGAGATCATGCCGAAGTGAGAATATTCCTCCCATTCCAGCCTGCCTGCCTCAATTTCCGACCGCACGATGCGCAGCGAGCCCACCCCTGGGTTACCTATATACGAGAAGATCACCTTGCGTGCACAGCCTCCCGCCACCATCTGGTCATAGATCAAGTCTGGGGTGGCGCGTGCCAGAACCAGCTCGCGCTTGCGCTGTCTGATGATCTCGTGCCCGACGGCGAAAGGGATCAGGTGGGTAAACCCGGCAGCATACACCAGGTCGCCATCCTTCACGTACTGCCGCACAGCCTCTGTAAGAGGAATCACTTTAGACATACGATATTGCGCCTCCTGTCATGAAATCTCAATGCATCCAGGGTTGTTTTTGTTTCTTTTCTTCCTTCCTTTGTTGCTGCTGCTGGCGCCATTTACGCAGCGTCCGAAAACGCATGCTCTCCGCTGGAGGGCTTTGCCCGCGCCACATTAGCAAGGCTCCCAGTATGAGGATGAACACGCCCGCGCACAAATAACCAATGGAGGGGTTTTTCGCCTGGTCTACGGCAAAAAAGACCACCAGCAGGATTAATCCGATGAAAAATAAAAATCTTC
>CAYLPS010000062.1:0-19651 GCA_964385625.1 uncultured Anaerolineaceae bacterium
CGAGGTGGAGGCATAAATGCGACCAATATTACATCCCATGTGCCTACAGGCGCTATGTTCGCTCAGTCAATTGCGATTAACTCAATCCCCTCGGGGCAATTAGATACTTCTGCTTTTCTCAATAGTTTTTCACGTTGAACCTACGATATAATTTGAAACAATCAGGATACCTGAGGAGGGAATACAATGCGATACCGGTGGATAGTCACAATGATATTAGTCACATTATTCAGCAGCATGCTAATTGCCTGCGCATCTGCCACTCCCATCCAAACAACCGACCTGCTCGAAACCGCTACCTCACCGGCGACCTCACCTGGCGCTCCCGATGGCGCCACTTTGGTCCAGCAGCGCTGCACTGTGTGCCATACGATGGCGCGCATCCAGAGTGCACACCATTCAGCCGCAGATTGGCAAACCATTGTCGATTCCATGATTCGGCGTGGGGCTCAGCTGACGGCCGAAGAGGAAACCATTGTAGTTGATTACCTGGCAGCCACATATGGGCCATAAAGCATGACCCCATATTGGCTGGCAAAGGTATGCGTAAAATCAAGCGATCGGCTGCAGTAAATCATTAATAAGCCTTAATGTTTTAAGCCTTGCAATTCCCACCATTATCATTATAATTGTCTATTATGCAGTTTCCAGGCGTTGGGTACCTGGCTGCAATGTGACGAGAAGGGGGCCGTCGAGGGTTACAGGGGATATGTAAACCCTGAGGAGAACCCAACTTTTGACAATAAAATATCAATAGGTGTTTATTACGAAATCACCTGCAATATATTCATCATAAGCAGGATGATGGGATTATTTTTTTCATAGGAAGACATAAAGGAGGAAACCATGCTTCCCAAGGATTCGGTTATAGGCATAGATCTTGTCGATCAGGTAAACCATTCTAACGTGAAACTAGATCTGTCAATCATCGTCCCGACGCGTAACGAGGTCGGAAATATCAACCCATTATTAAACAAGATCAGCCAGGCTCTTAACGGGCTAAATGCCGAGGTGCTTTTCGTGGATGATTCCACCGATGACACCCCGCAGACCATAGAAGCTGCTTTGCAATCGTACCCCGACCTGAAGATACGGCTGTTTCACCGGCCAGCGGAACAACGCAGCGGCGGACTAGGCGGTGCAGTCTTGCTTGGCCTGCAAAACATCAGCACCGAGTATGCCTGCGTGATGGATGGTGACCTTCAGCATCCTCCCGAGTTACTTCCCCAGTTACTAAGCACTGCCCGTGACAGGAATGTCGACCTGGTGGTGGCCACCCGGCGCACGGACGGCAGTCAGGTGAACGGCCTGAACGCTGCCCGCAACCTGATCAGCCGGGCTCTCGACTTCACAGCCCGAGCTTTCTTCCCTCGCAGGCTGCAAGGGGTGAGCGATCCATTGTCCGGGTTCTTCCTGGTGAGGGTGGATGCGCTGGATTTGCCCTCACTGCGCCCCAATGGGTTTAAGATCCTGCTGGAGATCCTGGTCCGTAATCCTAAGCTGCGCAAGGCAGAAATCCCCTTCCAATTTGGTGAGCGTTTGGCAGGCGAGAGTAAAGCTTCAACCAGAGAAGCATTGAACTACCTGAACCTGTTATGGACGTTAAAATTCGGCAGAGGCTCGGTGCGCCTTCTCGGTTTTGCCCTGGTAGGAGCCAGTGGCATCCTGGTCAACTCGCTGGTGCTGTACCTGGCAACCAGCCAGCTCAACATTTACTACCTCGTATCTGTTGGCATCGCCACGCTAGCCTCCACCCTGTGGAATTTCGTCTTCACCGAATTACTTGTCTATCGTGCCGCTCACCAACCGCAGGGACGATTACTCCGCCTGGTCATGTTTTCAGCGTTGAACATCGGCGCTTTATTGGTTCGAGGGCCCATCATCTACGTCTTGACTTCGGTACTCGCAATCAATTACCTGATATCAAACCTGATCACACTAGTCATAATGATCGGCGTGCGGTTCCTGGCTTCAGATTCCATGATCTGGGGAAAGGCATTTACCAAGGAATCCTCACCGGCTCGCCTAGCCAATCCATTGGCAGCGGCTGCCCGGATGACCTACTCCTACAATATCCATAACCTGGTCTCCGTGGTCTCCGAGGGATTGCTCCCTGAGCTGGAGCCGTTCCGAGTGAATCATACTATCCAAAACCCAACCATTAAAGTGAGGATAGGCATACCTCCTTCACCCAAGGTGGGCGCTCAAAAGAACCCCAATTACCTGCGTTTCCGCGAATTTTTAGGGCACATCGGTTTCGAAGTGGGCATCTGGATGGGCGAGCAGGTGAATGTGGTCGCTTCTCCTCTCTTGCGCCTGTCACCGCACGTCTTATACACCAACGTTGTCGAGCCGATTTTGCGCTGGACCTTTGTCAAGAAGGGCTATGCACTGGTGCACGGCGCCACATTGGCTTTCGGTGATGATGCGTTCCTGATCACCGCCCGTACCGATACTGGTAAAACCACCACCCTGCTTAAAATCCTCAGCCACCAGCGCCGCAATAGCGACCAAGCTGCCTTCATGTCGGATGATATGACCATTATCTCTCCCGACGGTGTCGCCCTCACTTATCCAAAGCCGTTAACCATCAGCGCCCACACGTTGTTCGCCATCGACGCCAAGACGTTGAATAAAAAGGAAAAAGCCTCCCTGCCGCTGCAAAGCCGCATCCATTCACGCACCGGGCGCAAGGTAGCCACCTTCATCAACAAAACTATGCTGCCGGCTGCCACCATCAACATGTTTCTACAGATGGTAGTTCCGCCTCCCAAGTATTTCGTCCACAAGCTGCTGCCCAACGTCAAGCTCACCCACTCCGCCCATGTGGCAGCCATGTTCATCATCGAGCGTGGTGGCGACGGGTCATCGTCGATCGATAACAAGGACGCCCTGGAAATCCTGCTTAGCAATTGCGAAGATGCCTACGGCTTCCCCCCTTACAATGACCTGAAAGAGTTCCTATATCGCCACAATGGGGTAGACTTGCGCAGCATTGAACAGGGAATCATCCGCCAGGCTTTCGGGGGGCTTCCCGCCACCGTGGTCAAGTCGAAAAACCTGAACTGGTGGTGCCTGATCCCCAACTTCATCGATGAACACATGGCTAACGCCTGCACATGCGACGAAGCCCATTCCATCGATGCCATCCCGGCGCTGGCGCTGCGTCCTACCTCCGGCGATTAGTTTATCCACCCACCGTGGTTAAACCTCACATTTTCCCATTCCTGCCAGATAGCTCGTCTTTCCCTGGTCTGGCGGAATGGGAAGTGTTGAAAACAACCAAGCACAAGCATGTTTTCGCTGGAAAGGAGCTAGCACGCGGATGAGTGCAGTTAACAATCTAAATATTACCGAGAGAGTCTACGAGCCTGAAAAGGTAAAAACGAAATCAATACCCGCCGTCACTGAACTGGTGACCAGTCGCCTGGTGATGTTGGTAGCCCTGGGGATGGGGACGTTTCTGCGCATCTGGCAGATCAATGCCATGGGCTACAATACAGATGAGGCAGTCTATTCCGGGCAGGCTGCTGCCATAGCTCACATTGCCGGCTTGAAAGATATTTTTCCCATCTTTCGGGCTCATCCGCTTTTGTTCCAGTCCATGCTCTCCTTGGTCTACCGCATCGAATTCAGTGACCTGGCAGGGCGCATATTGTCGGTGCTGTTTGGCCTGGCAACCATACTGGTGGTCTACAAAATTGGGCAGCTGCTCTATGGCAGGTTGCCAGGTGCCCTGGCTGCCTTACTGCTGGCTTTGATGCCATACCATGTCATCGTCACCCGCCAAGTGCTGCTGGATGGGCCGATGACCTTTTTCGCCACATTAACCCTGTACATGCTGGCTCGTTATGGAAGGTTTCGTCAGCCTGGCTGGTTGTATGCAGCGGGGGCATGTATGGGTTTAACCGTCCTCACCAAGGAAACCAGCATCGTGCTGCTGGGGGGTATTTTTGTCTTCCTGGCCTTGGCACCGGAAGTGCATACCCGCATCCGCGACCTGCTCCTGTCCGTTTTCTTCATGTTGCTGGTGTTCGCCCCATACCCCATTTCCATCATCCTGGCCGGGAACTCTTCCACCGGGCATAACTACCTGGTGTGGCAGCTCTTTCGACGCCCCAATCATCCATGGACTTTTTACTTCGAGGTAGTACCTCCTGCTGTAGGAATATTGGTTTTGGTAGTTGCTGTCGTGGGATTGTATATGCTTAGGCGTGAGCACTACTGGCGTGAAAAACTGCTCGTGGCCTGGATTGTGGTGCCACTGGTATTCTTTGAGATCTGGCCGGTTAAAGGCTTCCAATACCTCCTACCCATTGCTCCAGCCCTGGCGTTGCTGGCGGGTCGAGCCCTGGGAATATGGATCCAAAGGGCAAGCAACAAGCGCTTCGTCTCACCATTCAAAACGATTTTCAATCACCAGGCGACCTACTGGATGATGACCGGCGCGGTGGTCTTTTCCCTGGGTTTTTCATCCTGGCAGCGTATCCAACCTGAAACTTCCACTGAATTCCTGGCTGGGACAGGCGGAGTGCCCGGCGGCAGGGAAGCTGGACTGTGGATCGAATCTAACGTTCCCATAAGCGCCAAGTTTATGACGATCGGCCCCTCCATGGCCAATATCATCCAATTTTATGGTGAGCGACCTGCATACGGGCTGGCGATCAGCCCAAATCCACTGCACCGCAACCCATCCTACGACCCGATTGTGAATCCTGATGCCCAAATCCGCAACTCTGAGATTCAGTACCTGGTGTGGGATTCATTCTCCGCCAACCGCTCATCCTTCTTTTCCGACAAATTGATGGGATATGTGAACAAATACAATGGTCGTGTGGTGCACACCGAAAGCATCACGATTAAAGACCAGGCTGGAAATCCAATCGTCAAGCCGGTAATTATCATTTACGAGGTGTACCCATGATTCGACGCGTTTTCTCGGCAACAATCATAGCTTTTCTCCTGGTCGGCGCGCCGCTGTTTCCGGCCTATGCAGCCTCAAGCCCGGCTGACCACCAACCCACCACGCCCATCCAGCACCTGATAGTCCTGATGCAGGAAAATCACTCCTTCGACAATTACTTCGGCACCTATCCTGGTGCAGACGGCCTCGATCTAAACACGCAAATGCCCGTCGACCCCAACAACCCTGCCGCAGGTTACGTCACCCCCTGGCACATTGGCAATGCAAGCATCACGGATATTTCCCACAGTGCATCCACGTTCAGGGATCAATACAACAACGGCAAGATGGATGGATTTGTGGCAGCCTTGAATACCCGCAACCAGGATGGAAAATTGGCCATGGGATATTATGATGACGCGGATCTGCCTTATTACTGGAACCTGGCGGATAACTACGTATTGTTTGACCGTTTCTTCAGCTCAGCCAAGGATGGCAGCTCCCCCAATCACATGTACTGGGTTGCGGGGCAATCTCCTGTACCCCCCAAGGATGTGGAGCTCGCTCAGGTGCTGGCTGATGTGCCCACTATTTTCGATGAGCTCCAGGCCGCCGGTATCTCGTGGAAATTTTACGTGCAGAATTATGATCCTACCATCACATACCGCAACCTCGGCGTAGTCGGCAATCGCGCCTCACAGGTGATCTGGGTTCCCCTGCTCAACTTCGACCGTTTCATCGACGACCCCATCCTTTCCAGCCACATCGTCGACCTGAGCCAATACTACATCGACTTGCAAAATGACAACTTGCCCGCGGTATCCTACATCGTCCCTTCAGGCGCCAGCGAGCACCCACCCAGCAGCCTGATGAGCGGCCAGCGATTTGTTAAGTCAGTCCTCCAGGAGCTGATGCGCTCTTCCGCCTGGGATAGCTCGGCATTTCTCCTGAGCTATGATGATTGGGGTGGCTGGTACGACCATGTCGTACCTCCCCAGATCGACGACTTTGGCTACGGGCCGCGCGTCCCGGCCATCCTGGTGAGCCCCTACGCCAAAACAGGCTACATTGACAATACCGAGCTTGATTTCACCTCCATCCTCAAGTTCATTGAGCAAAACTGGAACATCGCCCCCCTGGCGCAGCGCGATGCCAATGCCAACAACTTCTTATCCGCCCTCGATTTCAGCCAGGAACCTCGCCTGCCCACCTTCCTGCCCCTCACGCGCATCACCCCCCCAGTAGCGAAGAATGATCCCTCATCCTTGATCTACATGGGTTACGGCGCGGCTGTAGGCGTATTCGTTCTAACAATTGGCGTAACAAATTTCCGCTTCCAGCGGGATAAAAAACGCAAATTACGGGAGATGCTTGAAGAATGATAAAACAATTGCTTGCTGCTGCCCTCCTGGCCTTGCTGGCAGGGTTTGCGGTGCGAAATGTGACGACAGCCCAGGCCAATGGCGTGACCAGCATGGAGCCCTTGACCCTCACTGTTCAGTCTAACCGCTCACTGCTGGTCAGCTTATCACGAGGATGGGTGAGCCATTCCGCCCATGCAGGCAAGATCAACCCTTCATCCACCCTTCTGGCTGTCGAACCTCCCCATCCGTTGGTGATGAGTTTGGCTGGAAATCAACAGGTTAACCTTTCCGACCCGATCATTCTCAGCGGTTCTCTAACTGACCAGTTGACCGGTGAGCCGGTAGCCAACAAGAGCATTTCTTTTTCGACAAATAGTGAATATCTCGGCCAGACCCGTACCGATGACCAGGGCATATTCCATGTCCAGCTGCATAAGGACCTGCCATCCGGTACCTACCAGGTGACCGCCACATTCAAGGGCGCCCATTTGCTGGCCCCCACTTCCAAAACCATTTCAATAGAGGTCCTGGCAGCCACTTTACAAGTGCAAACGGTGCCGGCTGTCAAGGGCATCACCTTTCAAATGGACGGCAGGCAATTTGTTTCAGATGAAAATGGATTAGCGATACTCCAGATTTTCCACACCGGCGAGTATCACTTGCAAGTCCTACTCGATCTATTTAATAGCCCTACCGAGCGGGTGGAATTTGGCCGCTGGTCAGATGAAAACTACCAGCCCGAGCATGAAATCCAGATACCCGGCGATTATGTCCTTCAAGTAGGCTTGAATATCTATCACCAGGTCAGCATGAATTTTATCGACCTGGATGGACTGCCGGTTGATGCTTCGCGCATCAGCTCAATTGCCATCCGCAGCGTCCAGGGAGATGTGTTTACCCTTAAACCCGGCGACCATCCCTGGTTACCTGCCAGCCGTACGGCCCGCCGTAAGATGGGATTGGAAGTAACCAACCTCCTTTATTCGGTGAACAGTGTCATGATCAATGGCTCGAACGTGGTTAATTCCGCCCAGCAGCGCTTTTTTGCCAAGCCGGACGATAAATGGGAAATTTCATTGTTGCTATACTCCTTGCACATCACCGCAAAAGATGGTTTATTTGCCTCTCCGATAGGGCAATCGGCCAATATCACTTTTCCCGATGGCCAGGTGGTGAATTATCCGCTTAATGGCGCCGGGGGCCTGGATGTCCATTCTCTACCACGCGGAATTTACCATATCTCTCTTCCCGGTGTGACCGGCCTGGGAACCAGCACGCCTGTGGCTCTGTCGCGCAATCAGGTGGTGAACATGCGGGTGGTTACCACGCTGGATATTGCCGTGGTGGGTGTGCTCTCCGTCAGCCTAGCCTTGGGCCTCATCTTTTACGGGCGCCCTTGGCTGCTGGACTTTATTTTCAAGAGGAGACACTCCTCCTCGCGTGAGCGATCGGATGTGAACCTGTGAAAGCGAAAACCCAGTTTCTCACCATCTCCCTGCTCCTTATAGTGGTAGTAGCATTGCTGCTCACCGCTTCCACCGCTCTGAGGATTCCAAAAACTGGCAATACCGCCAACACATACATCCAGGACCCACAATCCACGGCTGCCAACCCGCTGCCCGTGCTGGCCTATTACTACATCTGGTACAACTCCAATTCCTGGGATCGCGCCAAAACCGACTTGCCCCTGCTGGGCACTTACACCAGCGATGACCTGGCCGTGATGCGTCAGCACATCCGAGAAGCCAAAGCTGCCGGGATCGACGGTTTTATCGTCAGCTGGAAGAGCACCGATGTGCTGAACCGCCGCCTGCGGCAGCTGGCCCAGGTTGCCCAGCAGGAAAACTTCAAGCTGGCCATCATTTACCAGGGCCTCGATTATAACCGCAACCCCCTCCCGATCACCACAGTAGCCAGCGACCTGGATTACTTCATCCAGAATTTCGCCGGCCTGCCTGCTTTCCAGCTTTTCTCAAAACCCATGGTTATCTGGTCGGGAACCTGGATGTTCACCACCGAGGAGGTCCAGCAGGTCAGCACCAGCCGGCGGAGCAACCTGTTGATCCTTGCCTCCGAGCGCAATCTCGATGGATATACCCGCCTGGCCAGCCTGGTGGATGGAAATGCATATTACTGGTCATCGGTCAACCCCACCACGTTTCCCGGCTATCAGAATAAGCTCGACCAGATGAGTCAAGCTGTCCATGACAATAACGGCTTGTGGATCGCCCCAGCCGCCCCCGGTTTTGATGCCCGCCTGGTGGGCGGCACCACGGTGGTCGATCGCAACAACGGCGATACCTTCCGAATCGAGATCAACACCGCCATGGCCTCCAGCCCCGATGCCCTGGGGATCATCAGCTGGAATGAGTTCAGCGAAAATTCTCAGATCGAGCCGTCCCAGAATTACGGCTCTCAGTACCTGGACCTGCTCGAGAGCATCATCGCCACGCCCGCCCCTCAAGTGATCGAGTTTGATTCCAGCATTGCCGACCGCACCTACCCCGAGGTCATTCCCTGGTCACGTTTTGTGGCCCTGGGAGGGTTTTCGGCGCTAGTGGTGATAAGCTCTATCGTTATCCTGCGCCATCGCAAGTGATCAGCCTTTCCTGGTGAACCTGGCAGGGTCTGGCAATACCAAGCTAATTAAGTAATTAGGTTATTTTATTCCTTCCCAACCCGTTATAAAAGGCATAATTCATTTCCTCGAGCTTATCCTATAATATGACAAGTAAACCATCAGCTTGAGTCGTTATTACGATTCTACTTGGGAGGCCTAATGATAAAAATGCTATCAGGTGATGAAGCCGTCGCACGCGGCGCCTGGGAAGCTGGCGTTGCAGTGGCATCAGCTTATCCCGGCACCCCCAGCACCGAAATCCTGGAGGAGTTAGTGCGTTTTCCTAACATATACGCCGAGTGGGCGCCCAATGAGAAAGTTGCCGTGGACGTGGCCATCGGTGCCGCTTATGCCGGAAAACGTGGCCTGGCAGCCATGAAGCACGTGGGCCTTAACGTGGCAGCTGACTCCTTCATGTATGCCTCGATGACCGGCATGGAAGCCGGCCTGGTGATCGTCTCGGCAGACGACCCCGCCATGCACTCCAGCCAGAACGAGCAGGATAATCGCACCTTCGCTAAGTTTGCCCGCATCCCCTGCCTCGACCCTTCGGACAGCCAGGAAGCCAAAGATATGACCATCGCCGCCTTCGGCCTCAGCGAACGCTTTGATACACCGGTGATGCTACGCCTCACCACGCGCATCTGCCACTCCACCAGCGCCGTGGAGCTGGGCGAGCGTATTGAAATCGATCCGTCTGAATCCAGGCCTTTCCCGCGCAACCCGGCCAAATACGTGATGGTGCCGGGCAACGCCGTCAAGCGCCATCCTATCATCGAGCAGCGCATTCAAGATGTTGCAAGGTTTGCCGAGAGCTTTCCTTTCAACCGCGTTGAACCGGGAGACAAGTCACTGGGCATCATCACTGCCGGGGTAGCTTACCAGTACGCCAAAGAGGTCTTCTCCACGGCTTCCATCCTGCGTCTGGGCATGACCTGGCCCGTCCCCGAGCAGCTCATTCGCCGGTTTGCCTCGTCTGTCGACAGGCTGGTGGTCATCGAAGAGCTGGACCCCTTCATCGAGGAAGCTGTGCGCCTGATGGGCATTCATGTGGAGGGCAAGAGCATCTTCCCCATCACCGGCGAGCTGAACCCTCGCATCGTGCGCGAATCGGCCATCCAGGCCGGTTTACTGCCCGCCTCAGAGCATGTCCCGCTGCCAGATGTCGATGTCGGCTCGCTACCCTCCCGCCCGCCGGTGCTTTGCCCCGGATGCCCGCATCGTGGAGTATTCTATATCCTAAACAAGCTGAAAGTACCGGTGAACGGTGATATCGGCTGCTATACCCTGGGGTTCATCCCCCCACTCAGCGCCATTCATTCCTGCGGCTGCATGGGCGCCGGCATCGCTGTGGCCCACGGCGCCGATAAGGCCGGCAGCCCCGAGCACCACGTGGCGGTGATCGGCGACTCGACCTTCTTCCACACCGGCATCCCTGCCCTGGTGAACACGGTGTACAACCAGAGCAAGGTCGTCACCATCATCATGGATAACCGGGTCACCGGCATGACCGGTCACCAGGATAACCCTGGCACCGGCCGCACCCTGCAGGGCAAGCCCACCACCGAGATCGAGCTCGAGCCATTGGTACGCGCTTTGGGTGTAAAGCACGTCAAGACCGTTCCAGCTTACCAGGTGGCCGAAGTCGAAAGTGCCTTGAAGGAGTTCCTCAAGCTAGATGAGCCGGCGGTGCTGATCACCCGCGAGCCATGCGCCCTGCTTCCCGAAGTGCGCAAGCGCTGGGTGCCCCTGGAGGTGGTGGCCGATAAGTGCAACGGCTGCTCGCTGTGCTTCCGCATCGGCTGCCCGGCCATCCTGAAAAGTGACGAGCTGGATGCCCGTTTGCAGCGCCCCAAGGCGCTGATCGATGCCAGCATGTGCACGGGCTGCGAAGTGTGCGCCCAGATTTGCCCGCGTGATGCCATCACTTTCCGGCCAGTTGAAGTGAGCGAGGTGTGACATGCGAGAGATGATTAATTTCTTGCTGGCAGGTGTGGGTGGGCAGGGCACCATCCTGGCGAGTGACGTGCTGGTTAACGTTGGCCTGGCCGGTGGCTACGCCACCAAGCAGGCTGAAGTGCACGGCATGTCGCAGCGTGGCGGCAGCGTCACCAGCTTCGTGCGCTGGGGCAAAACAGTCTATTCTCCCCTCGTGGGCGCCGGCGAGGTGGACGTATTCCTGGCCTTCGAAAAGGCCGAAGCCCTGCGCAACCTCCACCAGCTGCGCCTGGGCGCCCTGGCGCTTGTGAACCTGGCAGCCATCCAGCCGATCACCGTCACTTCCGGCGGCCAGCCTTACCCCGACGATGCCACGCTGCACCAGATGATCTCAGCCGTTACCGGTGAGGCCATCTATGTGGATGGTGAAGCCATTGCTGAAGGGCTGGGGAACATCCGGGCAGCCAATGTAGTGCTGCTCGGGGCGCTCTCCGCCGCCATGCAGCGCCAGGGGTTTACCGGCGCTGAACTGCCGGTTGATACATGGCTAAAAGTTGTGTTAGAGCGTGTACCGGCTAAATATGTGGAACTGAACCGGCAGGCATTCCTCGCCGGGCGTGAATTTGTTAATCAATCGGACTAATCAAGATTGGCAAATAATCTCATATCTCAAAGGCGCAGGAAGCTCATCCCGCGCCTTTGAGATTAAGGAGTATCACCCCACCGATAATCAGCACCACCCCGATCATTTTTGGGACATTCATTGATTCTCGAAAGGCAATGATGCCAATGGCGGCGATTAGCGCCGTGCCCAACCCTGACCAGATGGCGTAAGCAATGCTCACCTCGATTTTCTTGAGCGCCATAGCCATGAACACGAAGCTGACCCCATAGAGCACGAACATCGATACGGTTGGGATGAGCTTCGTCAGTCCCTGGGAAATCTTCATTAAGGTTGTACCGCCCACTTCAGTCAGGATGGCAACCATCAGGTACATCCAGAATAACATGTAATACCCTCCTCGATCGATAAACCCTAGCTCTCTCGTGATGCTCCGGCTCGCTCAGATGCCCATCTCGTAAACCCGGTAACGCCTTATGAGCTTGGCACCCAGCTTCACAATGGCGTTGTTCATCGGGTAATTATCCTCCAGCACATAATTAATTTCCATGCGTATGTTTGGGCTGTAAATGGTTTCGTACAGCTTGCGGTAAATCAGGCTGTCGATTCCCAATCCGTGGAATTTGGGGATGACCCCCAGGGCAAACATGCGGTAATCCGTCAGGCGCGGCAGCTTCCACAGCATTTTTACCCAGCCGAAGGGCAGCAGGCTGCCGTGCAAGCTTTTCAGGATCTGGTTGACATCTGGGATGGCAATGGCGAACCCAATTGGCCCGTCATGCGCATTCTCAGCGAACAGCACCCCCTTGGGGTGGATGATCGGTTTCAGGTCATGCGCCAGGGCCTTCACCTCAGCCTCGGTCACCGGGCTGTAACCCCAATTATCCGCCAGGCTCTGGTTCGAAAGGTCGATGATCGTCTCCACTTCGTGGTTAAAGTTCTGCATATCGAGCGTTCGCACGTTCACCTTGTAACGTTTTGCCACCTGATCTGTCAGGGTGAGGATGCGCTCCGGGATACGGTATCCCTGCCCGGCGTCAATCTCATAAACCAACAGGTCCTTAGCTTTCACCAGCCCGTAGGCGGTGAGCTGGTCGTTATAAAAAGGCGGGTTGTAGGGTGCCATGATCACGGGTGATGGGGTGTAGCCCTCCACCACCGCGCCCCACTCCTGCGAGACGAAGCTCCACGGGCCACGCATCACTTTCATCCCGCGCTCGGTTAGCCAATTCCGGGCGCTATCCAGCAGCAGCCGCGACGCGCTCGGGTCGGCAGGGCATTCGTAATAGCCGAACAACCCCACAGGCTCCTTCCAGGCCTCTAGGGCGAGCGTATCGATGAACGCTGCCACCCGCCCCACAACCTTTGCATCATCCCATAGCAGGAAAAGCGCATACTCGCAATGATCGAGCAGCGGATTACGCACATGGTCGAACTGCCCCCTTTGCTCGTCTCGTAACGGTGGCACCCACACCGGGTCATTCTTATACTGTTGGTAGGGCAAATCGATAAAACTATCCAGCTCGTGCTTCTTCTCAACCTGGGTTATATGCATTTATAAGGTCCATCCATCCTTGTCTACGTATGTGAGTGTATGCCAGAAGTGTAGATTGATGCTAATTATATATTGTCTGAACCACAGAGTTACCAGATGACGCGGATTACACAGATGTTATATCTGCCTCATGCTCTCATCCTGGTTATCCGCGGTTCAGTCATCGGCATCATCTGCGGCTCGGACATCCGCGAAACCATTTCAACGGGATGCCTAAATTTACTACTGAATGCCTGCGTAGGCAAGCAAAAATTTTCCGCAATGTGTGCTGAGGTGATTAAATAATATCAAAATTGGCCTGGGTAAGCAATTTATCTTTCTGCTGTATTAAATTTTCATCGATCAGGTAACAAAAAACTTATCCGATTCCGTTCAGGCTGATATAATCGCCGCATGACCAGAACCTATAAGATCATCCTCAACCCTGCTGCGGGCAATTACAACGGCCAGAAAGTCCGGCCGCGCATCGAACAGCTATTTCAACAGCGTAATCTCGGCTACCACCTCTCGCTCACTGAGCGCCCCGGTCATGGGATGGAGCTGGCTCAACAGGCTGTTGTTGATGGCTACAGCGCGATCGTTGCCGCAGGCGGTGATGGCACCACCAATGAAGTTATCAACGGTTTGATGCAGTGCAAATTAAAAGGCCTGCCCCTCCCTCCCCTGGGCATCCTATGCGCCGGGCGTGGGAATGACTTCCCTGGGTCGCTGGGGCTGCCTGAAGACCTGGAAGGTGGTGTGGAGACACTGATGGCAGGAAAAACACGCACCGTGGATGTCGGGCGCGTGTCGGGCGGCCTGGTACCTGAAGGCCGCTATTTCTGCAGCTGCGTGGGGGTGGGGTTTGATGCCATCACTACCATCGAGGTGCACAAGCTGCCGCGCTGGGGCGGCTTCCTGGCTTTCATGGTCGGTGTGTTGAAAACGGTCTTTCTCTATAACCACGCTCCGCTTGCCCGCATCGAATATGATGGCTCGGTCATCACTCAGCGCTCGCTGTTAATCTCAATCATGAACGGGCGGCGGTTGGGGGGTGGCTTCATTATGGCACCTGATTCCCTGCCGGATGATGGCTATTTCGACCTGTGCATCGCCGAGCAGATGAGCTCTTTCCAGGTGATCA
Organism: uncultured Anaerolineaceae bacterium; assembly: GCA_964385625.1. Lineage (GTDB taxonomy): Bacteria > Chloroflexota > Anaerolineae > Anaerolineales > UBA4823 > FEB-25. The sequence goes on from CAYLPS010000062.1 coordinate 14,126, forward strand.
AGATGATCCCTCACTTCACCCGGGGTGACCAAGCCACCCAGCCATCCATCAAGACCGGCAGGGCGGCGAAAATCAGCATCATCGCGCAGGATGGCCCGCTGCCTGCCCAAACCGACGGGGAGATCATCTGTGTAGATGGCACACGCTTGGATGTGGAAATGCTGCCCCGCCAGCTGGACATCATCTGCCAACCTCCTCGGGCCTGAAATGACACTTTCTGAACGCTTCGTAATCTCGTTTTTCAGGCTGCTCACCAGCCTGATCTGCCGCATCGATGACGCCGAGCTATCCAGGGTGCCCAGGCAGGGGCCTGTAATCGTGTACACCAACCACATTAACCTGGTGGAAATCCCCATCATCTACACCCACTTGCAACCGCGCAAGGTGCATGGCATGCTGCTGGCTGACCGCTGGAAAATCCCGCTGCTCGGCTGGGCGTTGAACGTGGCGGGTGGCATCCCCTTGCATCGCGGGGAGGCGGATATCGATGCTATCCATGCTAGCTTGAAGACCCTGGCGCAAGGCCAGCTGCTCATCATCTCACCGGAGGGCACGCGTAGCCATGATGGCAAGCTGCAGCAGGCTCACCCAGGCGTGGTGCTGCTGGCCTTACATAGCGCCGCAGCCCTGGTGCCGGTGGGCTATTATGGTGCCGAATGCTATACGGAAAACCTGAAAAAGCTGAAACGCACCGATTTCCATATGCGTGTGGGAAAACCCTTTCGCCTGAATGCACATGGCGAAAAGGTGGGCCACCAGGTGAGGCAGAAGATGCTGGAAGAGTTGATGTACCAGCTGGCAGGCCTCCTGCCCGCCCAATATCGAGGTGTGTATACCGACCTTTCCTGCGCCAGCACACAGTATATCGAACCTTATACCCAGAATCGCTGATCCCGGATAATTCCAACCATTAGGCAGCGAATGGTTGGACTGAGCAAGGGAGGCTCAGTCTAACCAACAGTCATATATTTTTATAGTTTAGTATCTTGTTACCTTATTATTTTAAGGTGAGAGGCATGAACAGGGTTAACGGATCTGTGCTGAAGCGTAATGGAATTGCACCTTGATCCTGGCGAGGATTAACGACTCCCGTGCCGGGATTATAGAGAACATACCCTTCTGCTTTCACACCCTTGGGTAATGACAGGCTGGCAAAATATGTAAAATCGGTGAAATTAGTAATTATCGGTGCCGGTGTTGCCCAGCTGGGTGGTGGTGAACTCGCTATGGAATCACTTGCCAGACGTAAAAAACTGCTAGCTGCGACATTGATATTCAGGGAATAAACTAACACTCCATTATAGCTAAAACCACGTAGAGCCACAATATGAGCAACGCTATCGGTGTTATACAGGTAGAGCACTGTGGCGCTGGCGTCATTATCCGTTGGAACAAAATATACCAGAGATTCGCCGGGAACCGGCGTCGGCAGTGCATTGAGAGATGGGACACCCTCACCAGATTCTGGTGGGATTGTCTCATCGCTATTATCTGGCGGTGCCTCTTGCCCTGATGACAGATTCTCATCAGAACCCTGTGCAGGCAGCAGTCCCATATCCTGCTGGCTTGGTCCGGATGGTCCTGCAAGTACCTGGTTGCCATTAATAATCGATGACAAACCGGCGATCAGGAAAATCCCCATGACCAACCCGGTAGATAAGATGATGATTCTTTTCATGTTTATTTCCTCTCCTTTACGATTTTACTGAAAATGCTCCACAAGGATTGAATGTGTATCATACAAACAATTATAAGGTATTAGGTAGAATTTATCCAGATTATTGGCCGTTATTTTTCTATATTTATTCCAGGCTGTATTTTTCGTAATACCTTCAACAAAATCCATGTTGATACTCGGCGCGACCCTGCTCATTATTTCTCGTATACATAATTATCGAAAATAAACATCGATATAGGAGAATGTATATGACTTCAGAATCTACCCCCGTTCAAATTATCCGCGAAAAACCTAAAATTATCTACCGCAGCGGTGCGAATGGCGCCATCTATGGTCTGGGCATGATCGGTGCCTGGGTGTATTTTATTGGCCAGGCAACCACCTTCGGCTTGGGCTTGCTGGGCTTTCTTAAAGGCATCGTCTGGCCAGCGTTCCTGGTTTTCGAGGTGCTGAAATACCTGCAAATGTAATCATACGCTCATTAAAGGGGGCGCAGTAGTGCCGCGCCCCCACCGGTCATTTTCATAATCCCTACAGACCACAATTATTTTCTGAAATCTCAAAAAACTTAAATTTCTCCCTATCTCTTTTGTGGATTAGAACAATTGTACTATAGTAGTGGTATAATGATATGCATTTTATGACCACTCGCAATAATCGTGCCCATTTAAGGGCATGGAAAAGATTTTATAAGCGGGAGGTCGCGCTCTCTAGCTGTTTTCTGTGGTTTAATATCCCATGCCTGCCTCTCACAGGAGGAGTGGGTTATAGCCTGCCCTTTCAAGGGGTAAGGAAGATTGTAAATTAATCATGGACCAAATCACATGAAAATTGCTGTCATCGGTGGGGGGTCCACCTACACACCCGAGCTGGTCAGCGGCTTCCTCGAGCGGTTTGAAAGCCTGCCCGTCACCGAGCTATGCCTGATGGACATCGACCCCCAACGCCTTGAAATCGTAGGCGGGTTTGCCCGGCGCATGGTGCAGGCGCATGGTGAGCCATTCAAGGTGCTGCTGGTAGCTGACCAGCGAGAGGCAATCCGTGATGCTTCTTACGTGATCACCCAGCTGCGCGCCGGGCAGATGCCCGCCCGCGTAAGCGACGAATACCTGGGCAGGCGCCATGGCCTCATCGGGCAAGAAACCACCGGCGTCGGTGGCATGGCCAAGGCGCTGCGTACCATCCCGGTGGTGCTGGCAATTGCTAATGACATGCACTCCCTGGCTGACCCCGGGGCATTGCTGCTGAATTTCACCAATCCGGCAGGGCTGGTGACCCAGGCGCTGCAAAAATATGCCCCCCAGGTACCCTCCGTAGGTGTTTGTAATGTGGCCATTACCACCCAGATGGGCATCATTGAAAAATTGGAGCCCCTGCTGGGCGAAACCATCACCCCTGAGCGGTGCGAGCTAGACACCCTGGGGTTGAATCACCTTTCATGGCACCGCGGCTTCACAGTGGATGGCAAGCAAGTCTGGCCTCAGGTGATGGAAGCTTTTGTCGAGGAATTACGTAACGAAAGCGACCCGGAATGGGACATCCCCACCATCCGCGCCTTGGACATGTTGCCTAACTATTACCTGCAGTACTTTTACTACACCGACCGCAAGCTAAAAGCACAGGAAAATTGGCCCCCCTCCCGAGGCGAAGAAGTGGTCGAGATCGAGAAGGACCTGTTGCGGGAATATGGCGATCCCAAGCTGGTCATACCCCCTCCCGGGCTGATGCTGCGGGGTGGGGCGTTTTATTCCACCGTAGCCACCCAGCTGATTAATGCCCACTATAATGACCTGGGTGAGCGGCACATCGTCAACACAGCTCACCGAGGAGCGGTGCATGGCTGGCCTGAAGAATGGGTGCTGGAGATGCCCTGCCGCGTGGAAAAAAGCGGCATCCACCCCATGCCGTCCGAGCCCTTGCCTCCGGTGTGTTACGGCTTGCTGGCCCAGGTGAAAGCTTACGAGCTGCTCACCGTGGAAGCGGCCGTGCACGGCGACCGGCAGGCGGCTTACCAGGCCTTGCTAGCCCACCCTCTGGGTCCCATGGCAGATCAGGTCCAGGAAGTTCTCGATGAGTTGCTGGCCACCAACCGAGCGTACCTGCCACAATTTTGGGAATAAGGCGATAAAATTGCCCTGGTTTGAGAAAGGAATGAAGCCAATGGCCTCTGCATCACAACTATTAACCGAGATCTACGAGCAGCCGAAAGCCATCCGGGGCATGCTGGAGCTGGAGGCCGGGCGGGTGGAGCAGATCAGCCGGCAACTTTCACCGCACAAATTTTCCTACGCCCTCATTGCCGCTCGTGGCACGTCAGACAATGCTGCCCGTTATGCACAGTATATCCTGGGGGCCATCAACCAGCTCCCCGTGGCATTGGCGGCGCCCTCGCTGTTCACCCGCTACCACACCCCGCCCTGCCTGGATGGTGCACTGGTCATCGGCATCTCGCAATCGGGGCAGTCGCCCGATATCGTCAGCGTGATCGAGGAAGCCCGCCATCAGGGTGCGCCGACCATTGCCTTCACCAACAACCTGGAATCCCCGTTGGCCCATGCCGCTGAATTCAAGATCGGCCTGGGGGTAGGCGAAGAATGCAGCGTGGCTGCCACCAAGACCTACACCGCCCAGCTCACAGCCCTGGCTTTGTTGTCGCTCAGCTTAAAAGGCACCCCCATCCAGCTGGAGTCGCTGCAGGCCGTACCGGATGCCATGGCTCAGGCACTCGAATCGGAACCGCAGGCCCGCCAGGCAGCTGACCTCCTGGCAGGCTCCAACCGCTGCATCTTTCTGGGGCGAGGATTCAATTATTCCACCACCCATGAGACCGCCCTCAAGTGCAAGGAGTTAGCCAATATCCAGGCGGAGGCTTACTCGTCAGCCGATTTTCTGCACGGGCCAATAGCCATCGTCGAAAAAGGCTTCCCTGTGGTGGTGATCTCCATTGGCGAAACGTTCCAGGAGGAACTAAACCAGCTGGCCGAGACCCTGCGCCGGCGGGGAGCCAGCCTGGTTATCATTGGTGATGAAATGCTGCAGGGGTGCACCAGCGAGCAGGATAGCTTCATCCAGGTTCCCAAAGGATTGCCGGAATGGCTCAGCCCCATCGCCGCCATCCTCCCCGGGCAGCTGCTGGCCTACCACCTCACCAAAGCCCGCGGCTTCGACCCCGACCAGCCCAGGTTGATCCACAAGGTGACCCTGACGGAATAATTAAGACCAATCAGGCATCTCTTGAGCTGGTTAAACATCCCGATTAAATTCTTATCAGGTTAATTAAAGGCTGTCAGCCAGGATGATTCAACCGGCTGACAGCCTAAACCTGCTGACGAGGTGGTGACACAGGTATTGGTACTATTTTCCTATCTAGACGAATTTCAGTCTACTTCGCCCCCATCTTTTTATACGATTCAATGATCGAATTGTATGCATGCTTCCAATCTACCAGCACTCTTACCTGCCAATCAAAGAAGCCATAGAGTGGGTAAGATGTCAACATATCAAAAGCCTCTTCCTGAGAGTTTACATCACCGATGGCCATGCCACCTCCCTCAGGGAAAATATACATTGCCTCTATTTTCCCGGCTTTGATCTGGCTATCGATCCAGTTGACAGCTGATTGATAGAGTTTGAGGGCCTGGTCTGGTGGTATTGGTATCCCTCTAGAGGCTCCAGTCACTAGGTATTTCATATCGTGTTTCCTCCTTTCATGGCGATTTATATTATGTCACCACCGCATCTTCTTGACCAACGAAATAGAATGGCTGAAGGTTCAGCAGTCAGTTCATCTGTTGTGGGTTTTTATTCTTAGAGCAAACCCGCCCAGATCAGCCAGGCATTAAAATAGT
>CAYLPS010000063.1:0-19070 GCA_964385625.1 uncultured Anaerolineaceae bacterium
TAAAAGACGGTTTTTTTTCCTTATTCCCCTGCTTTTTTACCCATCGCACTGAAGAAGTCGCGGGTTCGAATCCCGCCAGGTCCACAAAGTTTACTTTATTTACACCTGGGGGCGAATGTCCCGGTTTTTCTTATTTTATTTATTGTTAAATAAAGTGTAGTTCTTTTCTTGATAAAAGTCGATAGGCACATGTCCCGTGGGGATAGGGACAAATGTCCCGTTCATCCATGGATTTTAATCCAATATCTTCACAAAATAGATATGGTGTAATAACAGCCCACAAATATGAATGGGCTATATAAGCGATGTTGTTATTCTGTTGGGCATAGAGTAGAGCTCATTCCTAACCAATATTGTTTTGGAGAAAAAATTAGATATTGAAGAAGTCAAGGATTCGATTCCTGCCAGGTCCACAATAGTTCTTGCATTTTCACTTGGCTAGCGGTGACTGTTCCGGTTTTTCCATTCTTCTTTTCTTGTTCAAAAAGACTATATCTCTTTTTTAGATAAAAGTCGATGGGCAGATGTCCCGTGGGGATAGGGACAAATGTCCCGAATTTATATAGATTTTAATCCAGTATCTTTAAAAGAACATATAAATCGCAAAAAAAGACCCAAAAGTTTATCTATTGGAACGTCTTATAATCGTATAACACATAATATCTTTAAAACCAATGTCACTTACATCTTACTTTCGTGTTAGGGCTCTAGGAGACCTTCGTTGCTTCATACCGTTGCATATCGGGGTACAAATCGTTTTCAAGTCCGCTGGCAGGGGCAAGTAACTCATCCAGGTCCACAAAATTACCCCCGAAACGTGGGGGATTCGTTTTTTATCTTGCCTAAATATTGGGGTTAGTGGATCGGTGCTAGAGGTTTATTTCAAATCGTGTGCAGCCGTGTACAACGCCAGAAACATAAAATGGAAATTATCAATAGGTTGGAAAATATAATCCGCAAAAATATTAGATATCTAAACACCATATATACTGGTTAGACTCCAACGATCGCCCCTCATAAACAGACGGTTCAAGATTCAAGCCCGTTTTGAGTCTTCATATCCAATCTCAATATAAGTAAAGACAAGACTTTTTCCATATGATTGAAGTCTTACAATGTCGTTTATTCCTAGATAAGCAGATTTAGTTAAACACTTTGGTATATTCAAATACGATGTATTGTTTATGCAAGGCTTTACGAGATTTGGCTACCTATTTCGCTCACGAACCTCGGCTTTGACTAGTATCTGATTTATTTCCTCTGCAATCTTCGGCTGCAGAGGGGTAGGTTGATGCGACTTCAATATATTATCAAGTTTTTTCTGGAGCAGATCTTCAGTTTTCTGACTACCTTTCTGCTCCCAGATACTATATGTATTACGATCTAGGATAGTTGGTATCCAGGATTCAGAGCGACTTAACAAGGTTGATTCCTTCTGATTGATGAACGTTCCACCCGGACCTACCTTTTTGATTAGCTCAAGCATAATCGTGTCTTTATTTACCTGCACACCACGCATGATCCGAGCAGCCATACCGATGATCTCATCCACCAGCACAAGGTAAGCTAACGAGCCTATATTGGCACAGTCCAGGAAGCCCACATCATGGATAAGTGCTGCGCCACTCAGCGCAGAAAGCATGACCTGTAAAGCTGCTTCCACACCTGCCTGGGCATCCACAACCTTACTATCAGAGGCGCCCGCGGTCCCCATAAACGGCAGACCAAGATAGCGGGCGATATCTGCAGCCGCAGCGCTGTGCAGGCTGGCTTCGGGTGAACCGTACGCTGGACGGCCAGTGCGTAAATCCATCATCGATGGTAGTCCACCTATTACCATAGCTGCACCAGGCTGAACCAACTGGACTGCTGTCAAGGCTGCCAGGGCACTGGCCTGGTGCAACACCAATGAAGATGCACCTGTGAATGGTGATTCCAGTCCAACCGTTGGCCCACCCAGGCAAATAGAGGGAATTCCATGCATAGCAGCCCACATAAGGTTCGCCAGGGATGCATTTGCCAGGTGCAAAGGTGACTCGTAAGTTGTAAAATAGGCAAAGATTGGCTTCGTTTTGAAAGCTTCTTCGCTCCCAGCAATAGAGACCGCCATCTTAAAGATATCCTGCAAGGCTTCTGGCGCGTTTGCCCAGGCTACTATAGGCTTGGACGTGTTAGCCAGTTCTTCGGCAAACTCATAGACTGGTGACAGGACAGGAGTCACATCTTCAAACAAACTCAGACCCATGATGTAATCAATGTACGGCAGTGCGTCGCAAACTCGGGTGGTCAGCCCTGCATCACCGCGCCGGGCAAGACGGCGCTCTCCGGTATAGGGATCTATAAAATATGTGCAAGACGGACCGGGGCCAAAATGGACCCGATCCATGGCAACTCGCATCTCATGATTACCATCCCGGCCCCAGACTGAGAAAGCGTGTGGGGTGGACTCAATCGCTTGCTGGACAAGCTGCACTGGGAAGTGGACGATCTGCGCATGTACTTCTGCACCATAGGAAGCCAGTAAGTCACGAGCGTTAGTATTGTCCATTTGCACGCCGACCGACTGCAAGCACTCTAATGCGGCGTTATAAATTTCCTTGCATTGAGTATCCGAGAGCACACGGAACCGAGGGGCAGGATTTTCGGAAGTGCCGGTCAGTATCATCGCAACATCTCCCAATTTATTGGTCTGTTAAACATGACCATAATAATCCCGGTGTACGACCACCGAGTAGGCATAATCTATCAGGGTGCCCCAACTGAAGATAGGGATATCGATGAGGCGTTGCAGGGCACGCGCAAAAGGTGGAAAACCGGTGCATTCCAGTACCAACGCGCCCATTTTAGGATGCTGGTGAAAAAACTCTGTTGCCACATCCAGGAACTCGGTTTTGGCTTTTTCATAGTCTGCTGCTGGGGGATCGGTGCGTAGACCCTGGGTCCAGAGATGGTCGAATTCCTCACAGCGAAAATCGTCCATTGCACCTTTTATGACATAGTTCGTACCGATCTTCACGCCAACGGATTCGAGGTGATGGTTGGTCAGGTATTTGGAATTTGCCACGAGGATGCCCACCACCTTGTTCGAACCAATTAGCTGTTGTGCTAAAGGCACCTGCAACAGGCTGGACATGAATACCGGCACGCTCACACTGGCAGCCACTTCCCTTTGAAAAAAAGCAAAATAGCCACATTCTCCTATGATCGCTCGGCAACCCATCTTTTCCAATCTTTGGGCCGCGTGAATAATGGGCGGCAGGCACATGATCTTATGGTCGTCCACAACCAATTTCTTAATGTCAACCCCACTGACAATGTCATACTGGATGGGAAAAGGATAGGCGCTGGCGTTGCGCACGTCGCCAGGGAAGGCTGGGTAAACGTCGTCCAGCAGGATCACACCCAACCCCATACCATAAGAGCGATGGTCTTTGCGGGCGACAATCCGCTGGATGTCTGGATCTCTTTGCGTGTTCATAATTAGGGAAGATCTCCTTGCAGGATTTTAATTAGTTTATACGGGTCAAGATTTCCGCCGGACACAATACAAGCGATTTTCCCATGGCCGGCTTTTCCAGCTAAAGCAGCAGCCAAGGCCACTGCGCCGGCTCCCTCAGCGATAATGTGATGACGTTCAGCCATCAATCGAATGGCAGAAGCTACTTGTTCAATTTCAATAACCAGCGAGCCGTCTAATAACCGGCTAGCCAGCGGCCACATCTCAGGGAACACAAAAGGTGCGCCCATGCCGGATATAAAGCTGGGAGTATAGGGCACTTCGACCGGCCTGCCAGCTGATAATGAAGATGCCAATGGGGTGGCTGTTGCCACTTCGGCTGCGTACACCTTGACCTGGGGGCAAGCTGCTTTTATAGCTGAGGCGATACCACAGCTCAGACCGCCTCCGCCATATGGAACAATTATCGTATCCACAGTTGGTAAATCTTCAAGTATCTCCAGCCCAATCGTACCATTCCCAGCCATAACAGCATCGTCACCGAAGGGGTGGATGAGCAAGCCCTCCATTCCGGGATGGCTATGCTCGCGTTGAATTGTCTGGTAATCAATAAAAGGAACTTTTACGATCCGTCCATTCAGGCGCTGGATTGGCTCCAATTTTGCGCTAGGGGCATCATCGGGGACAATCACGGTGCACGGAATACGAAATTGATATGCGTACCAGGACACAGCCTGTGCCATGTTCCCAGCGCTGGCTGTCCATACGCCATGAGCCAATTTGTGGCTTTCCGCACTCAGGATTGCATTGCCCGCTCCGCGCATTTTAAATGACCCAACTGGCTGTAAATTTTCTAGTTTCAGATATATTTCCGCAGGGCTGTTCTCCAGGTTTAAACGAACTAACGGTGTACGGAGAGCAGTATTGCTGATGCGCTTCCAGGCAGTGCGAACAGAATCGAGGGGAATGGGGAGATGATCCATCATGGGTGGTGTAAATGGGAAGCTGCTACAAACGCCAGGCCACATTCAGTCAGCGCTCGGGCAGTGCGGTTGAGGGAATCAAACTTATCATGGAAGTTTACTGTCATAGCCTCCCAGTCACCTGATGCAATGATCTCGTCCTTAGCCCTGAAGTAATCCTGGATATCGGATGGGCGTTTTCGGGTTGACTCTATTTTAGGTTCGCCACCCTCGTGCTTGGCGGAGAGGTTGGAGATATGCCCAGCCAGTGCCAGGATATCCGCGCGCCGGTTATAAGGTTGGACGACCAATCCCTTCCAGGATTCGGTAACATGGTGTTCAAAACGAACAATATCTTCCAAGCCAAGCTCCTTGCGGAATTGTGCTGTGATCTCGATTGTTTCGTTATTGACCGAATTTGACCAGTTAAAACCAATCAACGGGGAAAGGCCATCCTGACGGGCAAATAGTTTGGCAGTGATCAAAGTCCATAAAGCTGAGTAAGGATTATCGTTGCCCAAGGTGACTGAGATCTTGAACTGGATGTCTACTCCAAGGCGATGCAGCAAATATCCAAGCAAAACTGTACCGGAATTTACGTTGAGCACCTGGCTTACACCGTAGGTGGTGTAATAGTACAGGTATTCATCCAGCCATTGGAGCGCATGAGTGTTCGGCTCGCCAACCCCCCCATAATAGCCGATGATGGTATCCGGTCCGCCTAGGTGAATGTTAGAACCATCCGATCCGCGTGTGTCCAGCTGCTCTACATAGCTAGCTCCAATGATCTGCATAGCAGCGGCGAAAGCCGGTAGATCGCCATCGGCTTCCTGTTCTTTCATGTTACGTACACGGACGAAACGTGCGGGCATGATCTCGCCATGTTGGATCGCTTGCCGGGCGATATCGATCAGCCAGGGGAAATACTGGCAGGCGCTGATCTCAAGTGTGACAGCTGAGTCGGTCATGAAATTCAACGTGTCGGCGCGTGGGCCGAGCACCCTGCGGCGGTAATCGGAGATACGAATAAACGCGCCCTTGTCACGCCGCTCACGCAACCAATCCAGGTCTTTTATATATTCCGGCCGGATCTGTCTGACACGCTCAAGAAGCGCCGGAAGCTGGCATGCATCCTGCGCTTTACGGTTGATCTCCTCTGGTGTGCCATACTTTTCTACAACGTCCAGGAAATCAGACATTACTCGCATATCCGACTTGAAAAGCACCGAGTTAATTTCCTCCAGCCTTTCAGTGGAAATGCGTAATTTTTGTAGAAGGATTTCTCGCAAGATTATTATTCCTCAACGTAGGCGACCACGTCAATCTCGACTTGTATTCCAAAAAGTTGGCTGCCAACGGTTGTGCGAACTGGTCTGGGTTCGGGGAAGTACTGGGTATAAACCTGGTTAAAACGAGAGAAGAGATTTAAATCACTGAGGTGCACGGTTGTCTTGACTACATCTGCCATACTGGCACCAGCCGCTTCCAAAATGGCTCTGATGTTATCCAGAGTCTGGATGGTCTGTTCTTCGATGGTCTCACCGACCACCTGATGCGTGACCGGATCCCATGGTCCCTGGCCAGCTGTGAAGATAAAATTACCGAGGCGCAATCCTTGTGAATAGGCACCGCCAGGGGCAGGTGCTCTTTCGGTACGAATAAGCTGTTTAGGCATTATCTACTCCATGAGGGTGTTGACCATTCAACCATAAATTGTCTGTCTGAACTTTCGCTATTTCTCATTAATATGCCATATTAATATGCCATAAAGATCCAAGCTCTATAGTTTTGAAAGGGCTTGGCTAAGGTCGGTGATAATATCGGTCGGGTCTTCCAAACCGACCGAAAGGCGGATTAGACCATCGTCAATGCCGGCTTTATCGCGCTCTGCCTGGGTCAGATGCTCATGCGTGATGGTACGCGGATGCATGCAGATCGTGCGGCTTGTGCCAAACGTAACTGCATGAATAACTAGTTTAAAACTGTCTATGACTGTGCGGGCGCTGGGGATACCACCTTCCACGACGAATGATAGCATGCCACCGCCTGACTTCATCTGCCGTTTTGCCAAATCATATTGGGGATGTGTGGTTAGACCCGGGTAATTAACTAGTTTGACTTTAGGATGGTTTGCTAGAAATTCACCCACTTTCTGTGCATTGGCACTATGCCGATCCATGCGCAGGGGTAATGTCTCAAGATACTGGAGCGTCAACCACGAATCAAACGGTTGCATGATTGCTCCAATAAACTCGGTTGTATTCCAGCGGATATCTTCAGTCAGGTCTTCTGGGCCGATGATCGCTCCGCCAAGTACAGTAGCATTACCCGCTAAGAACTTGGTTATGCTTATAAGGATGATATCTGCACGAAAGTCCATTGGTCGTTGGAGTGCAGCCGTGGCAGTAGTGTTATCAACCATGACTGGTACATTGTGAGAATGAGCCACCTCAGACACGGCTTGAATATCGGTGACATACAGGCATGGATTGCTAGGGGTTTCAATCCAGACGAGGCGCGTCTTGCTATCAATCTGTTTATCCCATGATTGTGGATCAGATGGGTCTTCCACAAAATGGAAATGAACACCACAGCGCTCCGGGAAGATCGTGGCGGCCTGCTTATAGCCTTCGCCAAAGATATTGAGGGTTGTAACCACATTATCGCCAGGCCGGGCAATGGTAAAGATCAGGTTGAACAACGCCTGCGAGCCGGAGGCAGATGTAACAGCCGCCTGTCCGCCTTCGAGAACCGCCAGGCGCTGTTCAAGCACATCTGTGGTCGGCGTTTTGGTGCGGCCATATACAGGGTAAGGTATTTTATCAAAGCGTTCATAAGGATATGTCATCGAGGGGACAATCGGGGGGACAAATGCCCGGAACCTCTCCAAGCTTTCGTTGGGGCGGAAACCCGCGTGTAAAACCTTGGTATCAAATCCAAGATCATCTATGGGCCGTACTGGTGGCTTGAAGGAGGGATTAAACTTCCAGGGCTGGCGTAAAAAAAACTGTTTTTCATCGTCCATAGTTATAAAGCCCTCCAAAATAATAGGATAGTGAGACTTAACTTTTTAGATTACCTAAGTCTTCCGGGGTGTAATGGCACAAAATGAGATGCCCATTTCCCATATCACGCTTGGGCGGTTCTTCCTTTTCACATATTTCGCCTATTTTGAATGGACAGCGGGTATTGAAACGACACCCCGAAGGAGGATCGACCGCACTGGGAACCCTTCCGGTCAAACGGATGTGAGATGCTTTGAGATCAGGATCGGGCCGCGGAACTGCAGCCAGTAGTGCGGTGGTATATGGGTGGTTAGGCGGCTGATAAATGGTTTCACAGGGTCCGATCTCCACAATCCGGCCCAGGTACATCACCGCCACATCGTCGGCGAAGAAGCGCACCGAACTTAAATCATGCGAAATCAAGATCATGGATGTGTTCTGAGTGGTCTGGATTTCCAGGAGTAGGTTCAAAACAGCAGCCTGAACAGAAACGTCCAGGGCAGAAACCGGTTCATCGCAAACCACCATGGCTGGATTAGTGGAGATCGCCCTGGCGATCCCGATGCGCTGCTTTTCGCCTCCACTAAGCTGGCGTGGTAGGCGCGAGTAGTAACTGGCATCCAATTTGACCGCCTGTAGCAGGCGCTCCACTTCAGCATGAACCTGATCGGCAGGTACAGTTTTAAATCGGCGCAATGAGAAAGCGATCTGGTCCCCGACACTATAGGAGGGATTAAGCACCCCATTGGGATCCTGAAATACCATCTGCATTTCCTTGATGGTTGCCTCGGTACGCTGATTAACTAGTTTAGATATATCTACGCCAAGAAAATCAACTTTACCCGCATAAAGCGGCTCTAGGCCAACGATTGCCTTAGCCAGGGTGCTTTTCCCACAACCGGATTCACCCACGATACCCAGGGTACGTCCGCGGCGGATATAAAAACTTACATCATCTGAGGCGCGTACATAGTTTCGCTTCTCCAGCCCAAACATGCCGCCGACCGTCTTAAAAGGTACCGGATAATAGACCTTGGCCTGTTCCACGTTCAATATGGTGTCTGGGTTGAGGTTGGCCCGATCTGGGCAGGGTTCCTTAGCAAGCTCTTCCATCTCCCAGATCATCTTGGCATCTTTCCATTCCAGGGAGCGCAAACAGCGTACTTGATGGGCTGAGGCCATCTCAACCAATTCTGGACGTTTACTTGAGCAATCGGGTAACGCTAGATTGCAGCGCGGAGAGAAGATACAGCCAGCTGGTAGGTTGGCTGGAGAAGGGACGCGGCCTTCGATCGGGTGAAGCGTGCGTGTTCCTTTCGGAGCGTCCACATCGGGTAGGCAGCGCATCAGGCCCATCGTGTAAGGATGCATGGGACTGCGATAGATTGTGTGGGTATCGGCTAGTTCGACAATCTCACCGGCATACATGACCGCCACTTTATGTGAGACACGAGCCACGACACCCAGGTTATGGCTGATGTAAAGGGTTGCCGTCTGGTAGCGTTCCTGTAACTCGGCAATCAGGTCCAGCACAGCTGCCTCAACGGTTACATCCAGGGCAGTGGTGGGCTCGTCCATGATGAGCAGGGACGGGTTGTTAAGCATTGCCATGGCAATCAGGACACGTTGCTGCTGACCTCCTGAAAGCTGGTGGGGGTAGCGCTTCATAACGGCATCCGGGTCAGGCATATAAACTTTCTTAAGCGCCTCAACGGATTCTAAAAATGCTTCTTTCCTGTGTAATCCACGGTGGGCAATGAGACTCTCAGCCAGCTGATCCTGGATTCGCATTGATGGGTTGAGTGAGGACATCGGTTCCTGATAGACCATGGAGATATCCGCACCGCACAGCTTGCGCAGATCCTCTTCCGAGCGGTCACGTAATTGCTCTCCCTTAAAAAGAATGTCCCCACGGGTGACCTTGCCATTGCGTCCCAGGAAGTTGACAATCGAAAACGCCACCGTGCTCTTCCCGCAGCCTGACTCACCGACTAAGCCCAGATTCTCACCGCGGAAAATATCAAACGATACATCGCGCACTGCTTCAACATCCCGCTTGCGCGTTTTATACTTCACTGCTACATTCTTAAGAGAAAGGATGGGAGATTGGTCCATTTCTTGTCTATTCTGGTTTCACTGGTAGCGCATGGTCTCTTCGCGCAGGCCATCGGCGAACATATTAAGGCCAATGACCAGCGTGACGATTGCAAGGGTCGCGCACAAGACCGGCCAGATATTTACTGTCATATGGGAATGACCTTCCTGAACCATTCCTCCCCAATCCGGTGTAGGTGGAGGTAATCCTAACCCCAGGAAGCCAAGTGTTCCAATATAAAAGGCAGCATACCCAATCCGCAGAAGAAAATCCACGATTAGTGGTCCGCGACAATTGGGTAATATTTCGCGCAGCATGATGATGATATCGTGGTCACCGCGCAGCTTGGCTGCGGCAACATATTCGTGAGTCCGGATGTCCATTGTCAGGGCACGCACAAGGCGGGCAATCCCTGGCGCGCCTCCGATGGCGATGGCAATTACCACGTTGAATGATGAGGCTCCAATTGCTGAGATGATGATCATGTATAGAAGAATGGTTGGAAAAGCCATGATCGAATCGAGGACGCGCATGACAGTTTCATCCACCCAGCCTTGGTAATAGCCCGCTGGAAGACCAAGAAAAATGCCGAGCACAAACGCGACAAGAACTGATAGTGGCCCCAGTAAAAGGATCGTACGAGCACCATATGCAATTCTGGACCAAACATCACGTCCGAGATCATCTGTCCCCAACGGGTGCGTGGCAGACGGTCCCTTGTTCATCATCAAATAATCCTGCTCTAGCGGATTATGGATGGTAATCACCGGGGCAAAGATGGCAATCAAAATCCAGATGATGAAAATGGCAAAGCCAATGACCGCAGTTGGAGAGGCAAAGATCACATCGGTAAGATTTTTAATGTTATTCAATACGCCCTTTATTTTCCTGGTGGGACCAGAAGGCGCTCGCTGCTGGATTTGATTAATCGTTGCAAGATTGTCTACTTCCATAATTATTTCCTATGAATACCGGATGCGCGGGTTAATCAACGAATAAACCAGGTCTGCAATTAATTGGGTTCCAACAGCTAGTAGGATCAGGACCATCGAGGCAGCTTCGATCGCATACACATCTTTATATAGAGCAGCATTGAGAATGAAGCTACCCAGTCCTGGGTAGCCGAAAACAGATTCAACCACGACTAAGCCACCAATGAACCAATTGACATGCAACATAATAACCGTAATGGGTGCCATCATCGCATTCCGAAGCACGTGGCGGAACACTACCTGCCGATAAGACAGACCCTTCAAGATAGCAGTGCGTACATATTGGCTGTTCATCACTTCCACCACACTAGCGCGGGTTATACGCAGGACATAACCAACCTCAACTAGGCTGGCAGTCAGCACGGGTAGGACAATCAGGCGTGGATTCTGCAGTAATGCATTGTCAGACGTAAAGACAGCTGCTCCTGGTAGGATCTTAAGCCAGAGGGCAAATATCATGATCAGTATAATTCCGGTGGCAAAATCTGGAGAACCGGCGGTGATCAAACCACCAACAGAAATGGCCCGATCCATGAGTTTCCCTTCGTTCAATCCTGCAATCAATCCCAAGACTACCGCGGTTGGTATAGAAACGAGGAAAGCCAAGGCTGCCAGGATCAGCGAGTTAGTGATCCGGCGGCTTATGACCTCAGACACCGGTGCTTTATAGCGCAAGGAAACTCCTGCGTCCCCGCGCAATAGACCCTTGCCGAGCGGAATGAAATCAACAGCTCCATCCGTCTTTTCCTGCCAGCCGGAATAGTCGTAGGTGTATTCAATGTTCTTCACGCCACGGATCCACCTAGCAGCCCGGTTTCCGGTATCGACGCCCCAGAAATCAACCTGACCATCTGCTTCCACTTTCCAATCTTCTTCAGCGAGTCGCTTGACGGTACTCCCATCCGGCTGACGAACCAGCCTGTAAAGCAGACCATCTTGTACGTCCCATTGCACATAGTCACCGTTTGGTTCAACCGCCCACCATTCCCGAGAATTTTCTACGAGACCTTGCTGGCTGATTGTCTCTCTCAGGGGAAGGCCTACTTTCGGTTCAGCCTGCCAGTCGGAACCAAACAGCCAGGAAATATAGCGGATGACCACAGGGCGTTCCAATCCAAGCTGCTTTTTCATGGATTCTTCCTGGGCTGGAGTTGAGAAAGTTCCCAGCATGTTACGGGCAACATTTCCCGGGGCGATTTCAACAATTGCAAACACAATAATCGATACAAGCGCCATTGTGAGCAACATTGTGAGCAATCGTCGGACTATATATCTAGCCATCGCCTATTCTCCTGACAGGCTGTTTGTCTTGATATTCGTTGGCTCTTAATCTCCATATGGTAATAACCTGTATCTGGTGATCGGTTTCTCCAAATTCGCAATATGCTCTTGGTCATGGTTAAGCATAAAGTTCAAGATCCCCTGTATTGTAAGTGTACCAAAAGCTGCGTGCGTGCCGGTAAATGCAAACTTATTCTCGAGCAAGGCTGTAACAAATTCGATAATTTCTTGGCGTGTGCTTGCCCACTTACTGAGTGAGTCTACCAATTCTGACTTGCTTAAGTTCCGACAGGTATTATAGTATGATTCAAAGGGAGGGTTTTTCCCGAATGCGCTTTGTACAACTCTTTTCTTGTAACATTCCTTCTTTGTAGTAGCCAAATGAGCAGCAATGAAACGAAATGACCACTCCCCCGGATCAGGTTGCCAATCTTGCTCAGAGGCCAAGGATTGCAATAGGTGGGTCAATTTCTTTTGAGTAGCCTGGATATTGCCAATCTGTTGTTTCGTTATTTTGTCCATCGCTGATTTTCGTTGACCAATTTCCGAAATGGTAGATCTTTGTTTGGTTCATATACTGTAAGTTATTTACTAAAAGGGCTCAAAATCAGTTTTAAAAAACTTGATAGCATTAGCTCTTCTCTTCAATCCAGGCTTGCTCGCGTACAGCGATTTCATGGATGGCCTGTTGAATATCAGCTGGTAAAGGTTCAAGCTGGTGTTTGGCGAGGATATCATCCACCATTTTGGTAGCACGTTCTTCCATGGTTTTCCCACCGCGTTTCTGCCAGACAGAATAGGGATTCTTATCGATCAATTTGGAGTAAAAAGGTTCTTTGAAATGCCGTACCGTATGTTCATGCCCGAGGTAATTGCCGGTGGGACCAAGATCCTCAATTACGTCCAATGCCAGGGTCTCATCATTGACCACCACACCGGCTGTAGCTGCGCGCAGGAAGCCAAGAATCTCATTACAGATGGCAATCAATATCAAACTACCTTGCAATCCTGCGTCCATAAAGCCGACATCATGAATAATATTGGCGCCGTGCAGCAGGGAGGTCATCAGGCTGAGAGTAACCTCGAAGCCACTCTGTTGATCCAGGACTTTCGAGTCGGTTGAACCCCCCAGGCCAAAGACCGGTAGGTCGTAATATTTGCCCATTGAAGTAGGCACACCCTGCTCATCAGCCAGGACGTAATTTCCGACCAACGTTTGCAAATTATATGGGCCACCATTCCAACCGGGAACCGCAATAGCTGCTCCTGGATGTACCAATTGGGATAAAACAATCCCAAGCAGGATACCGGCATTCATTGAAGCCATACAACCGGCAGTGGTTGCCGGAGAATTGACTCCACCTGCATTTAGAGGAATGTACAATTGTGGCAAGCCTTTTTCTGCCAGGAACATGCATTTTTGTAAAGCTTCCGCGTTGGCGATTAATCCCGAGGTCACGTTGATGTAACATGTGGCAAAAGGTTTTTTCTGAAACGCATCCGACCCACCCGCGACAGCTTCGCACATATCAATTGCGGCTACACAGCCTTCAAAATCGGGGGTTACAAAGACGATAGGTTTGGTTGTCGTGTTGAGCATGACCTCCATTTGGTAACGGTCATAAATGCGTTGGTCCACATCTTCGGGCAGGAACGCCGACATGACAAAATCTATCTCCGGGAGTGCGTCCATCAGAGTGGCAGCCTCTTTAACATCCTTGAGAGTAGGTCTGCGACGTTGCCCTGTGTGGTGGTCTAAAATATTAAGGCAGTCAGAGCCACCGCCATAATAGGAATTGTACTTACCTGCCCGCATGGCAACCTTGCCTTTGCGGTTATAAAGTGTGATGCTCTTTGGGGTAGTTGTTAAAGCACGGCTGACCATGTATTCGGGAATACGCACGCGTAATCCATCCACTTTAGCGCCTGCGTTGACTAATATTTCTCTGGCTTTCTCATCATGAACATCAACGCCAATACGATTAAGGATCTCCAAGCTGGCTGCATGGATTTTTTCGCATTCCTGTGGTCCTAAGCGGGAATAATGCGCACTGGTCATGCTAGTACCGTGGGTTTGGATCATCGTCTTACCTCGTGAATTAGAGTGTTATATTGAATACTCCCACGCTGATCATCCCTGAGGGTGGGCAGCGTGGGAGTTACTTTGTATTACGATCTGGACAGATTAGGCTTCTTTCCAGGTTGCAATGAAGATCGCATACTCATCTGGCGAGGGTTCGACATCATGAACCTTGGTCGTGTAGATCTTCCATACGTTCATGAAGAACGGCGTACAGATCGAACCACGCTCCTGCTGAATTTTTTCGAGTTTTAATGTGAGCGCTTTGCGTGCATCCAGGTCAAGTGTACCTGTCGCCTGGGTAAGGATCGAACTAAATTCAGGATCTACCCATTTACTTTCATTCCAGTCACCCGGCTTGCCAGTCGCATCACCCGTATATGCCAGACCAAGGGTGATTAATGCCTGTGTGCGGTGTGCCCACCAGGTGATGCCCATATTGAAGTCTGTCCAACCGTCCCAATACTGGCTGGCAGGCATGGGTTTCAGGTTGATGGTAAAACCACCGGCAACAGCATCTTCCTTGAGCGCCTGGGCATAAGCCATGGATTCAGGCCAATCGCTAGCTACGGTCAATTCGACAGTCACGCCATCTGGATAACCAGCCCCAGCCAGTAGGGATTTGGCTTTGGCAGTATCAAAAGGCAACGGGTCCAGAGGGCT
Source organism: uncultured Anaerolineaceae bacterium (assembly GCA_964385625.1). Lineage (GTDB taxonomy): Bacteria > Chloroflexota > Anaerolineae > Anaerolineales > UBA4823 > FEB-25. Next base: position 14,536 of record CAYLPS010000063.1, read on the forward strand.
ATATTCAGGATTTGCCTGGCAGACATGGCTGTCGTTGCCAATAATGCCCTGATTTTGTAAAGCCAACGCCAAAATCTTTTCACGGTTATGGCAGTACTTGAGAGCTGTGCGTACGTCATTATTTGTCCAGGGATCTTGATCCACCCTCAGGCGCAGGACGCGCGTAGCCGCTGTAGGAGTGGAAACAATAGTGAAGCGGTTATCATCCTTGACCGCTTCCCAGGATGACACGGTTGGCTCACAGATGGTATCCACCTGTCCACTCTGCAGAGCGGAAACATAAGCTGCCTGATCCTCGCCCAGCATGACCATGATGATCTCATCCAGGTAAGGTAGAGGTTTTCCATCCGCACCCATTTGCCAGTAGTCTGTGCGGGCTTTGAGGTGGGCGCGTTCAGTTGCCACATATTCAATCATCGTGAAGGGGCCAGTACCGATTGGCTCCTTGGTGATATCGCCGCCGAAGGTGGCGGGGACGATGGCAGCCTGATACTGTCCAAGGTTGTCTGGCAGGAAAATGGTCGGGTTCTTGAGTTGCAGAGTGACGGTTTTTTGGTCGATTTTCTCAACACCTGATCCGTCCATATAGCCCATTGCGCTTGCGAGGGAGGATTTAGTGTTGGGATCGAGCCAGCGCTTGATATTGAAAACAACATCATCGGCAGTGAAATCTTGGCCATTTGAGAATTTGATGCCCTGCTTCAGGACCAACGTCCAGGTAAGCAGGTCATCGCTGGCTGTCCAACTGTCCAATAGGTAGGGATGAGTTATACCCTGTGGGTCAGTATGGGTCAGATATTCGAACACGTGTCGCCAGGGATGTGAGGCACTCACGAGTGAGAACTGAGCAGGATCAGTAACTCGCTCGACACGGCAGGCAACATTTAGAGTACCACCCCGGGTTACGGTAGGCGTACTGGTCGTCGGGGTAGCTGCCGGTACAGAGGTGGGGGGCGCAGAGGTTTCAGTAGGGGTCGCACCACCACAGGCTGCCAGAATATTAGCAGTGCCCAGTGAAACGCCAAGCAAGGTGGATAGTCTCACGAAATCGCGACGTGAAATGGTTCCCTGGCGAAGTTTATTTTGAGCCTCACCAATGAGAGGATGGATTTTTTTCTCTTTCATGGAATATTTCTCCTTGTTTTTTCTTAATTAGGACACAGTATGAAAATGTACAGGATCGTGGGTAATCGTCTATTTTCACCTCCATTTTAAAGCAGAACTCTTTCCTTGCCTTTGCACCAAAATACCCACAGAAGCAAGCAAAGGAAAATTTGATAAATAAAAAAACACTCGGAAAACATTATTAACCAAAAGCTATTCTTGGGTAATATCAATCATAGCATCTAATATATTAGAAGTCAATAATTATCTCATCTGAAATATTAAAACTTGCAAATTGATATATCATGTGGTAAGATTTTTTTAATCGGATAATGCAATGTTTCCAGTTTATGACGATCAAACATCTAAAAATGCCATCTACGTTGAGCTGCGACGCTCCATCATTATGGGTCACCAGATACCAAATCACCGGTTTGACGTGGAAGCCATTGCCCAACAGTACAATACTAGCATCACCCCTGTGCGCGATGCCCTACAGATGCTAAGCCAAGAAGGGCTTGTGAACATCAAGCCTCGTTCGGGTTACTTTGTAGCCCGAACCACATTAAAACAACTGCGGGATTTGCTGGACCTGCGACACATCATGGAACTGGCTGCTGTTGAACGTGCCACGGAACGGATCACGAGCGAGCAGATTGAAGAATTACGCTCTGTTCATGCGGGGTACACCGGTGATGACGATGTATCATATGACAGATATACAGACGAAAACCGCCATTTTCATTATCTAATAGCTAAGGCTTCTGGTAATAATGAATTAGCTCAATTTGTGGCTCGCTTGCACGATCGGCTGGCCCGTTTCATGGTCATGCGGCATGCTGGTGAAACGATGTTGATCACCCATAAAGCCATCATTGATGCCATGGAAGCCCATGATATCGATGCAGCTAGAGAAGCCCTTCTGAATGATATCGAACGATCCCATGAGTCTATCCTGGATAAAGTGTTACAGACAGAAGAAATAGAATCAATGCATGTTGGATGATCAAAATATTTATATGGAACCTTTATACCTGATCGTCTTCTAAATAAACTAATTCACAAGGAATTCCCATGGACATAAATGATATTTATCAAAACATCGTTACTGGGCAGTTCCCAGAAGTAGAAGCTGGCGTTAAAGTAGCTATAGATGAGGGGATAAACCCAGAAGAAATTCTCAATGACGCCTTGATCGCCGCCATGGATGAAGTTGGTCGGCGCTATGAAGAGGGTGATCTATTTGTGCCTGAAATGCTGATGGCCGCGCATGCTATGCAGGGCGGTTTACAAATCTTAAAACCTTATCTAATAAAAGCCGATATAAGGGCTGCGGGTAAGATTGCTATTGGCACCGTGAAGGGTGATTTGCATGATATTGGCAAAAACCTGGTAGCAATGATGCTGGAAGGAGCAGGTTTTGAGGTGATAAACCTGGGTGTCGATGTGCCACCTGAGGCATTTATTAAGGCTGTGGAAAATGGGGCACAAATCATCGGAATGTCAGCCTTGCTCACCACTACCATGAGTAACATGGAAGTCACCATCCATGCAATGCAGGCTGCCAATCTGCGCGATAAGGTAAAGGTCATCATTGGTGGGGCACCGGTCACTCAGGAATATGCTATCAAAATCGGTGCAGATGGCTTTGCTGCAGATGCTGCGAATGCCACTCGATTAGCTCGTCAATTAATGTCCTAGGATTCGTATGGGATTTGCAGCAAGAATCAGTCATCTGAGACCTGAAGGGGCATATCAGGTTCTGGCGAAGGCGAACCAATTAGAAGCCTCCGGCAAAGAAATCGTTCATTTTGAAATCGGCCAACCTGATTTTGACACTTTCTCCAATATTAGCCTCGCAGGTATTCGTGCCATTACAGAAGGACGCACTCGCTACACTCCTCCAGATGGGATGCCATCTTTAAGGGCAGTGATTGCGGAGGATTGTGGACGCCGGCATGGAGTCCACATTGGTCCTGAAGAAGTGATCATTGGTCCTGGTGCTAAACCGATTATGTTCTTCCCGACCCTAGCCTTGGTTGAACCAGGCGATGAAGTAATCTATCCTGACCCAGGGTTTCCCACTTATGAGGCAATGATTCGAATGGCAGGCGGGGTGCCTGTCGCTGTACCATTATTGGAAGAAAACCACTTTTCCTTTGACCTGGATGTATTTGATCATTTGGTCAACAAACACACCAAGCTGATCATCCTTAATTCACCCAGTAATCCCACTGGTGGCGTCATGCCCATGGCAGACCTGGAGCATATTGCCCAAAAAATTCAGCAATATGACTGCTGGGTGATGTCCGATGAAATTTACGCTCGCATCGCTTACGATGGACTGGTTGTACCGTCAATTATTTCCATTCCTGGCATGCAATCTCGCACGATCATCGTGGATGGCTTTTCTAAAACCTATGCAATGACGGGTTGGCGTCTTGGTTATGGCATCATGCCACATGCGCTGGCTGAACAAGTCGGGCTTCTTTTGACTCACTCTGTGGGATCGACTGCACAATTCACTCAATATGCGGGCATAGAAGCGATTCTGGGTCCACAGGATCAGGTATTTACCATTAACCAGGAATATCAGCGACGTAGAAACGTCATCGTGGCTAGTTTGAACAACCTACCGGGCATTCATTGCCAGATCCCACAAGGAGCGTTTTATGCCTTTCCTAACATCAAAGCCACTGGGATGACCTCCAATGAAATAGCGAATATGATCCTAGAAAAAGCTGGTGTTGCATTGCTGCCTGGCTCCTCATTTGGAGAACATGGCGAAGGTTACTTGCGCCTTTCATATGCCACTTCGATCGAAAATATTCAACTTGGTCTTGAACGAATGCAGGCTGTGTTAAGTAAATAGGGGGAGTAAATAAAGTTTGGTATCTTTGGTCCCAATGAAAAGAAAAAGATTGTTTTGAAAATCTGTTTTTCAGAAGTATTCTTTACCAGTGGTAAAGAACTATTTATAAGATTACTGCCACGATTTTTCCACGTATAATGTGAAGCAAATCCACTGGATGCCAAACTGTGGACTGGACTTCAATAACCGCATCCAATATACTTACATTGTCTCTGTCTATTGGACTGGGGAAAAATTGCAGCCTTGCGGCTACAATTGAGTACTAATATGCTGAAATTGCCTGTAAGGAGTGGTCACTCGTGCCTTTCGACTCGGGCGCAGACCGGGCTGCACGGTTTGTGTGCGGGCCACCTGCACTTTTTTGTGCGGCAGCGAACCTGCACAGCATGTTTTTTGTGCTGTGTGACTGTTGATTGTGGGCGAAGTCAATAGTTGATGATAGGCAACTATAGAGAAATGATTGTGGTGGATAATATCGAAGATTCAATTCAAAGGAGCAACATAGATTTGAATCTAGATTAACTAATAACTAGTAATTAACTGTTAACCTCGACAATAA
>CAYLPS010000064.1:0-18916 GCA_964385625.1 uncultured Anaerolineaceae bacterium
GGGCGGCTCTACGAGGGGGAAGGGGTGGGTTGCGGGAGGTGATACTCAGCCTCGACCAGCTCACTGCGGTCGAGCTGCCAGATTTTATTGATCTCGTGGCGTTGCAGAAGCCTTCCTTCGATCCTATCAGGGGTTACAACCTGGGCATGCACAGCCTACCGATTTCTGAGCAGCTCCTTCGCCAGGGCATAGATTTCAGCGGTATCCAGGATGACGTCCTGGGCGAATAAGCTCATCAAGGCAGCCTTATGGACCTGCATTTTCACACCGCCGATGCCCAGGCCGCCAAACAGAATTTTGCCGACCTGCTGGAGGCCGCGCCATTGCGGTTCGATGGCCTCGATGCCATACGGCGGAGCGACATTCAAATCTGCGAGCAATTTCAGGCTCGAAAGTCCCAGCCAGTCATCACGGCGCAAAATCTGCACGCCTGCCGGGCCGGTGGAGAGCACGCCGTCGGCTGTGTGCAGCAACTCAAGGATCTCGGAGCGGGTGCTGGCCTCGAGGATATCGAAGCCGGATTCGGCGGCCGCGGCGTGAGCGATGCGCAAATCCTGGCGGGCGCGGTTATCGTCCCACGAGCCAAGGAACAGCTCGCGCGGCAGGCTGGTGACCGTCACCTGCGCCCCCTCGCCCACCAGCAGCTTGGCGGCACGAAGGCCCACCGGCCCAAAGCCGCTGAGGATGACGAAACGAGCATTCTTGAGGGTGACCGAGCGCTCGATGAGCGCCACAGCAGCCGCTGAAGCCGTATTGCAGCCGTTCGAATCGAGCATGACCGACAGGCAATAGGGGTCGAACATGGCATCCATGGCAGCGAGCAAGATGTGCTCACACAGGTCCACCTGGCGCCCACCGATAAAAACGGCGGTCTGGCGCATATCGGCCCTAGGGCGGGTGAACATGACGCCGTGCAGCAAGCCACGCACATCGGTGGGCATCACGCCGCCATAGCTGAGCACATTGTCCACGCCGGCTTCGTAGGCGGTGACCGTGTCGAAAGTGCTGGGATATTTGTCGCAGTCGAGCTGTAAGAGGAGTTTTTTCATTTTTATACCTCCTGCCCTGGTTCGTAATGAGTGTTGGTTTATTGTATCTTGGAGTGGGAAAAATGGGGGTGAAGGATTGAATGAAAAACGATTTTGGGGGAGGAGAAGACTTTCAGCGGTGCAGGATTATATACAGATGCGCGACCCATTTCGGGTGGAGAACCAGTATTTTTAGGGAGCTAAAAAAATAGTATGGGTCGGCGCTTAAGAAACAGGTCGATGTAATAGAAAAAAGATCGGATTCCGAGAGAGCCGGGACAGGTTGCTTCAATCGCACAGATCGCTCCTTCCCCCATAAACCAAGGGCAAGAAAAATTGGTGGAGAGTGCTATAATAACTCAATCGTTTGCCGTTATTTCCCAATAAAGCCAAGTCATCTTCATCCAATATAGCATGAGCAGATTACCTATGTTTTATTGCTGGATTTGAATCAGCCACGAATAAACACGCAGGCTGGATTTCAAACCTTATTTATTGCCAGTAAGGAGAACGAGCATGCTGCACAAAACCCTGGTCTTTTGCATATTGGCCGCCTTCGTATGCGGGATGGTGCCCATCAATACCCCAATTTTACAGGCCTCGCCAATTTCCACTGATATTGGCGGCATCATTGAACGATACCGCCAGACTATCCCGCAGCAAATGCAGCAGGATAACATCCCGGGCCTGGCGATTGCCATCGTGGATGACCAAAACATCCTGTGGATGGAAGGCTTCGGCTATACTGATACGAAAGAGAAAATCGCCGTCACACCCGACACGCTGTTCTCGATCCAGTCGATGTCAAAATCATTCACGGCGACGGCTGCCATGTTCGCCGCCCAAGACGGACTGGTGGACCTTGATGCGCCCATCACCGATTACCTGCCCGATTTTACGGTCAACAGCATCTTCGAGGAGCACCCCGAGCAAAAGATCACACTGCGCATGCTGCTGAGCCACACGGCAGGCTTTGCCCACGAAGCACCCTACGGAGGCAATTTCGACATGCCGGCGTACTCATTTGAAAAGCACATCGCCAGTATCTCAGATACATGGCTTAAATTCCCGGTGGGAGACTACTATAGCTATTCAAACCTGGGGATAGACCTGGCAGGAACTATCCTGCAAGTGAAGTCAGGGATACCGTTCACGCAATATGTGCAAGAGAAGGTACTGCAACCCCTGGGCATGGATGATAGCACCCTGGACGTGAGGCAGATACGGGCCAATAAAACGCGAGCGATCGGCGACGTTGGATCACCAGTCCAGCCCCCGGTGGATTTCCTGATCATCCCGTCTGGCGGGGTGTGGACCACAGCAGCTGACATGGGGCGCTACCTGCAATTCCACATCAACGAGGGGGCTATTGATGGGCAGCGATTGCTACGGCAGGACCTGGCCGAAACGATGTACACCCCGCCCAACCTGGCAGCGCAATTCTCTGACTACGCGCTGGGAATTACGGTGAGCGAACGCAATGGGGCGCGGCACTTCCAACATGGCGGGGGTGGTTTTGGCTTCAACTCAAGCATGGTGTGGTACCCCGACCTGAAGCTAGGCAGCGTGGTGCTGACGAATTCCATGCCGGAAGAGTCATACGCCTATAACCTGAGCGAGGCCGTGCTGGATGATATCATTGCCAGCAACCGGGCGGTTTACGGGCGGCGAGCGAATCATGCCAGCCAGGTGTCGCCGGCTTACCCACCGCTCAACGAAAAAGTTCCGCTGACGGGTGACCAGCTGAGCAGCCTGATCACAAGCAAGGCATTGCCCGATGATGCAGCTGCACTCAGCCGCCGGAGCAATTACGCAGGGACCTATCTGATCAATTCAACCGGATTCCCGGGCGATGTGGCGGAGGTAATCGATACTCATGGCGTGTTAACGGGCAGCATGTTTGGGCAGACGGCCACACTCACCGAGGTGCATCCGGGTTTGTTCATGGCACCTTCAGGCGATACATTCGACTTCAGGGGCAAGGAGCCCATGTTTCTCAACATCCACATGCTGAAAATCAACCCGCAGGCACGGCTGACGCACCTGGTGTTCTATATTCTCTGCGCGCTGGTGTTCCTGGCCATGCTGCTGCTATGGCCGATAAGAGCCCTGGTGAGAGTGACCCGGGGGAGGAGAAGATTGGCGACTGCCCCAGACCAGGCGAAGAGCAGCGGGTGGGTGCCTTACGCAGCAGGGCTGACGGTGATGGCGGCGCTAGGCTGCCTGGTGTGCCTGGCGATGGTGGTGATGATACCCAACATGATTTACCTGCCGTGGCCGCGCCCACACACAGAGCTAAATTTATGGCAGCATGTGCTGCTCTACCTGCCTTATATTTCACTGGGAATGGCAATGATGGTGGCGCTGCTGGCGGGGGCAGCATACAGGAAAAGAGGTTTGAGGGGGTTCATGGGTGGATATTTCGTGATGGCAGTGGTGGTGGTAGTGGCATTTAATGCAGTGCTGCTGGTTTAGTGGCGGAGGATAGGCGATCAGAAAGACCGGCAGTTAAAGGTGCAGCTTTGTAGAGCATAAGGCTGGTATTCACATACCCGACCCCCTCCCAGCCTCCCCCAATTCAAAAATCAGAATTGGGGGAGGGGAAAGATACCCCCTACCTGCCCTAAGAATGAGAAACGATTCAGGGGGGAGGGGAAAGCTTTCAGCGGTGCAGGGGGCGCCAAATTCGACATATTAAGCTTCCCCTAACCGGCCTTTAAAGCCCCTCATCTTTTTCGGTGCTATAGTAGATAAAGAGTTCATATTTTGAACTCAATGGGATGGTTATTTAAAACCTTATCGTGTTTAGAGGTGCTTATTGACTGATATCCTTCCAGTATAAATCCAAAAACATTAGAATCCAGCTTGCGAATAAGGGCCAGGTATTTCATCAAGACGAAGATAGAGCAGACCTGGCGCCCGGCAACATGAACAGATCACCACTTTCGAAGAAAATGAACAGCGGCCCGGTTTCTTCAAAGGCAATTTGAACAACTGTAACGCGAGTTGTTGATTTATCCCAGAGAGCGAACCTGCACTCCAGAGGCTCCAACGAACGATTGAAATCGAGGTGGTAGCATGTTAAACCATAATTTACCTTATTATGATCGGCGCAGGCACAAGGCATGGGATGACGATACCAGCATCGCTCATCGACCCGGTAAAATTCTCGATAGGGGGAAAGACGACCCTGCTGATACCAAGATGACCTCAGCCAGGGAGGCAATTCTCAACCTGCCCACTCCATACCCGCCGGTCAGCCTGATCAAGCATCACAATGGAACTGCAATAAAACAGCGGGGGAGTATTGTCGATATCAACCCGGCATCGATTACCGTCCAGGCAACCCAACGCCAAACTTTTTACATCCTGCCAGGAAAGATCCATTTACGCAGCGGGGCATTCCCCGGGGCGATCTGCGCCACCATCCATGCGGTGGATTACGCCCGCGGCACCTTCCAACTATCCGATTTATCGTACGGCGAGTGGCGAGAGCGCCAATCGGAGCGCGTGCAGCCAAAGCAGCCAACCTATATCAAGATGCACTACTACCAGAAAATATACCGGGCCTTCATCCAGGACCTCAGCAACGAGGGGATGGGGATCCTGGTGAATGAGACCATCGATCCTGACGGCAGGCTGCAACCCGGCAAGAAACTATACCTTGAGTTTCAACCTGGACCCAAGTTTTCATTCAGCGGCCTCAAAGGTGAGATCGTGTACCGGAGGGAGGCAGGGTATCCGCTGGTGAGGTATGGCTTGCAGCTTCTGCCAAACCGCATCCAAAAAAACGAGCTGCGAGCTTACATAACCCAGCGATACGAGGAAATCCTGAACGAACTGGAGCAAGAGTATATACGGATGAGCGACCCGTTCAGGGTGGAGAACCAGCGCTTCTAATGGAGCGGTGAAAATCATGCCAACGCTTAAGCGAGGAGCGGGGGCGGTTTAGCGCGCAGGTTGGCGGCGCCACAAAATAAATTACCCGCCGAAGAGCGGGCTTCATCTTGCGGACATGGCGAGCCGGCGAGGGCAGGAGGGTGGAGGACGAGCTGCCACAAAAAATCAGGCTGAATTCTTGCAACTCAGGAGATGGTGATTAGCCGAGGAGAAGTGCGTATGACGGTAAAAAGATTGGCGACCATCTTCATGCTGATATCGATGACCTTGCTGAGCGCCTGCGGAGAGGCGAAGCAATTTGCGGTGACGGGGGTGATCGATCACCCGCATAGCATGATCTTCCCTGAGGGGACGGTGATGACGATCGAGCTGGTGGATATCACCAAGGAAGGCTCGCCGGGGAAGACGATTGCCCAAAATGTGGTGAAGGACCAGCAATTAATCATCCCCATGCCTTTCGTGGTGACCTATGACCCGGGGAAGATCAACGAGGAGCACCATTACAGCATCAGGGTGACGATCGAGGATGGCGAGGGGAAGTGGACTTATGGCAACGAGCAGGAAGTGCCGGTGATCACCCAGGGGAACCCGAGGGTGCATATCGATGTGATGGTGGACCTGGTGAAGGGGTAGGGAGCGAGGGGCGAGGAGGCTATCGGGCAAGCCAGGCGTCACCACACCCAGGGGATGAGGGCTTTGCGGGTTGGGGGGTAATTGGTGAAGTGCGAGTGGTACCAGACGTGGTGCGAGCGGGCGCGGGGAGCCAGGTTGGCGAAGGTCCACACGGCGAAAGCCAGGCCGGGCAGCGACCAGGTGGCAAGCGCCCAACCGGCCCACTCGATGATCTCACCCAGGTAATTGGGACAGGAGACCAGGTTGAACAGCCCGCCACGCGGGATGTAGTAGGTGAGCTCACCCGGCTGGCGCAGGGCGCGCAGGGCGGTGTCGGCCCAGCGGTTGATGACGAAGCCCAGCACGAACAGGCTGATGCCGGCCAGGAAGCGCGGGTCAAGCAGCCAGCTGGTGGGGTAGCCACCTGAAAGGGTGAACAGGTAATAGCCGTTGGCCCAGGCATTGCCGATGTTGAAGGCCAGGCCCAACAGCATGACGAGGAGGGGGATCTGTTTACGACCGTCGCGGATGGTGAAGGGGTAGATGAAAGCCCGATGGACGTAGTGCAACTGCCAGAGCACAAAAAACAGCAGGATGGGCAGGCTGCGAGGAGCAGTGCCCAGGGCGAAAAACACGGCGAACACGATGGCAGCGGGCGATTCCATCAGCAGCCAGCCAAGCTGATTGTGGATGAGCGGGCCCCAGCCCCTGCGGGCATGCCGACCGTAGGGGGCGCTGATGAAAAACAGGGCGATGAAGACCCCCACAGCCACGGCCAGCCCGGCCAGGATCAATGCGAAGTGCACCAGTCGGACGATCATAGAAGGTCTCCGACCAGGTAGTGCTGCTGGCGGAACCAGCCGAGCACGTCTCGCAGCGTGTGCTGCAAGGGGCGGGCGGAATAGCCCAGCTGGCGGGCGGCGAGAGAGGTGCTGACATTGCGGTTGGCGCGCAGGGCGGTGAGGGTGAGGCGCGTGTAGATGGGTTGAGAGCCATTCAGGCGCGCCAGCCTGAGCATGAGTGGGGCGAAGGCATCGGCCAGCCACAGCGGGACGGCGATGAGCGGGGCAGGGCGGTGGGTGTGCGCGGCGACGAGCTGCGCCACCTGGCGGATGGTGTGCCAGTGACCGCCCAGCACATAGCAAGCGCCGGGAGGGGCGGATTGGGCGGCACGAATGGCACCAGACACCACATCGCGCACGTCCACCCAGTTGAAGCCACCCCGCACCAGGGCAGAAATTTTAGCGCTGGCCAGCAGGATGAGGGCCTGGCCCAGGTAGGAGGGCTTGAAGTCATAGGGGCCGAGCATGGCAGTGGGGCGGATGATGACGGCGTCGAGCCCTTTAGAAATGCCGGCCTGCACCTCTCGCTCGCCCTGAGCCTTGGAGAGGTCGTAGGGCGGGATACGGGCCAGCTGACGGGGGGAGAGGCCGACGTCGAGCAGGGGGCGGCTCTCGTCCAGCGGCTGGTCGAGGGGCTGCTGTCGCACGGCCTCGATGGAGCTGAAATGCACCAGGCGCTGCACCCGGGAATGGAGGCAGGCATCCACCAGGTTGCGGGTGCCCTGCACATTGATGGCTTTAAGCTGGGGGGCGCGATCCATGCTGAGCGAGATGGAGCCGGCCAGGTGGTAGACCAGCTGCACGCCAGCCATTGCGGCTTCGAGTGACGGAGGGTGGCGCAAGTCGCCCGAGACGGTTTCGAGGTCGAGACCAGACAGGGCGCGGCGGTCTTCATGGACGAGGGCACGCACATCACGTCCCTGCTCGAGCAAGGCCCGTACCAGGTTGGCACCCACCAGTCCGCTTGCCCCCGTTACGAGTATTTTTCCGCCCAATGCATGCTCCTGAGCAGGGATGGTTGAACAAAACGATATGATTTTACCCGATTAATGGAAAGCAGCAATCCATCTTCGGTAAATGTATCCAGCAACAAAGATGAGTGATGTGGAAAGGGGAAGATATGACCACCCCACCGATCGCGCTCTTATAATTATTCAGATACAGGGGGGGCAAGGATTGTGTAGCTTGCCCGCTGGAAGGGAATGGTGGCTGGCTGACAGATCCTGGCTGCTTGCATCCTCGAAACCACCCCCATACCCGCCATTATTATGATAATTATGATATAATTGGTATTGTATTTATGGCGCTATGCTGATCGGGGGAGATTGATACATCGGCGATACCAACAACCTTTGCAGGAATTTGTTAAGCGGGTTTTTTTTGTTAAAGGAGGATACCCATGAATGAAAATGATGAGCTGCCAATCACAAACGGCAGCCACCCAAGAGTTAGCTATACCCATCAAAAGGCCAGGTTTTCGCCTGGCTTGACCCGGCTGACCCTGGGAGTTTGCATGCTGGTGGTGGCGGCGATGCTGGGGGCGTGCAGCGCTTCGCCTGCCAGCACCACCAACCCAAGCTCAGGTGCACCCGCGACACTGGTGCCCCTGCCTTCTGCAACATCTGCACCTGTGGCAGCACCCACCCTCACCAGCCTGCCTCAACCCACAGCAACCACTGCTGTAACCCCCACGAAACCAGCGTCGGTTGTCGCGGCGACGCAACAACAGGCGGTGAATACAAACCTCGACCCGTGCACACTGATCTCCAGTGATGAGGCGTCGACACTGACGGGCACTACATTTGCACAGGGGGTGGAATCAAGCACTGCTGAGGGCTTAAAAATATGCACATACAGCATTCAAGGCTCAAACATATTCACAGTAGATGTCATTCAAGCTCCAGACGTAGCAACCGCTCAGCAAGCCAAGACACAATTCCAGGCAGACCTGCAGGCAAGCGTGCAACAATTGACGAATGAGGGAATAACTTTTACCCAACTTCCCGACTTCGCCGATGGTGCGATTACCGGCCAGGTGAGTATCAATGAGGGAGGAATTTCAGTGAATGGGAGCTCGTTTGCCTTTTTGAAAGGCACAGTTTTCGTGGGCTTCAGCGATATTGCGATGAACGGCGCGGCACCCTCGAGTGATGCACTGCAAACGGAGGCCACCACGGTGCTGGCGAAGTTGCCGTGAGCGCAACTGCGGCAATCTAGCAACCCGATGCATGCCGTTTGGAAAGCCGTGGGAGTGGAGGCAGGTGAACCATTGCGCCGCGGCAATCCTTCAGGCCTACCCAAATCCTGAGAAACCAGCGGGCACTGACCCAAATAAAAGAAACCCTGCCGGCACTCAATTTGCCAGGATGGCGAAGTGGGGCGTGTGAGCGGCACAGGCAGGCTTGAGTTAAGTGGTAAAAAGGGAAAAATCAGGTATAATCCAATCTACTAAAACGTTTCAGTAACGTCTGGGATGGCACAGTGACCACAACAATCCGGGATATTGCCAGGCAACTGGGGCTTTCGATTGGAGCAGTTTCGCGCGCCCTGGATGGCTACCCGGATATCTCGGAGGAAACGCGCCAGCGGGTGATCAGGGCAGCGAAGGAGATGGATTACACGCCCAACCGGGCGGCCCGGCAGCTGCGGCGCAGGAAAGCAGACTCTATCGGCTACATCCTGCCGGCGCACTCGCCACGTTTTGCAGACCCATTTTTCTCGGAATTCATCGCCGGGTTGGGAGACGAAGCCGCGCATCACCCTTATGACCTGGTGATATCCATCGCACCGCCGGCTGAGGAGCCTGAAAAGCACATGTACCAGGGATGGGTGCACAGCCGGAAAGTGGATGGGTTCATCCTGACCCACCTGCACCTTCACGACTGGCGGGTGCAGTACCTGGCACAGCAAAAAGTCCCATTCACGGCGCTGGAGAACACCCTGGATGACCTGCACTTTGCACGCGTGGAGGTAAACCGCAAGGATGGGGTGGTGCGGCTGGTGAGGCACCTGCTGGCAAAGGACTTTCGAAGGATTGCCTACATGGGCGGACCGGCCGACCTGAAGATCCAGGCGGACGAGTTCGCCGGGTACCGCCAGGGCTTGCAGGAGGCAAGCATCCCGTATGACAGCCGGCTGGTGACCTCGGGAGACTTAACCAGCAACGGCGGCTACCATGCTGCCAGGCGCCTGCTAGCGATCACCGATCGGCCAGAGGCGATCATTTGCATCAATGATGAAACGGCATTCGGAGTGCTGCACGCGGCCCACGAGATGGGCTTTAAAATCGGCGAGGAGCTGGCAGTGGCGGGTTTCGACGGCGTGCAGGACGGGCAATATAGCGAACCGCCGCTTACCACGCTGGATATACCAGTCTATGACATTGCGCACCTGCTGGCAAGGATGCTGGTGAAAGAAATCGAGGGAGAAACAGCAACGGAGCAGCTGGTGGTGCTGCAACCCAGGTTATTGATCCGCCAGTCGACTGACGGGAACCAAAGGTGACACGGCAGCAGAAAGCAGGAAACGAGCTGGCAAGAGAACGGCGAAGCAGGCAAGAGGCGGTGGGCGGTAAAAAAAGACAAATATCACCCATGGAAGAGATGAATGGGATAAGAAAGGGACAGGTAGATGGAATCAGGCAAGCCTATCTGGAGAGGATAGGGTGAAAAGGATTAAATGGCCGGTTACGAACACGCCCTGTACCTGCTGCTGCTGCTCGGGTTCCTGTTCCACGAGCTAAAACACCGGCACTGGGGATACCTGTATTTGATCATCGGCGGAATGGCGCTGATCGTGATTCCACCCGTGATGCACGTGAATCTGCCCTGGGAGATTTTTCTGGGGGCGACGCTGCCGTGGATATTATGGCAATTCGGGCGCAACTGGCTTGACATTGCGTGGCGCATCACGAAGAAAGAGGCCCTGGTGTGGTCCATCACCGCCTTGGGTATGGCGGTTATCGTGTGTGTGGTAGGGAAAACTTCATGGGAGCAGGCAATTTTCTTTGGCATTGTGATGGCAAGCCTTTTTTGGAAAATGGCGAACGGGGAGAAAACGCTCAACATACTGGAGCTGGCAGGTACACTGACCCTTGTGTTGCTGCTGGTTGAAACTTCACTGCAACTGGCGGTGCCAAAGGCATACCTGGGAAGCCTGATCAGTGGAGCAGGGGTGGGAGTTTTGCTGGCAATTATCGCCATCCTGGCCAGCAGGAAAGCCACCCCAACCCACCGATATTGGATCAGCCTGGGACTAGCATACCTGGCATACTGGGGTGCCTTTGCGCTGAATGCGTCACCCATTGCGGCTGTGCTGATCGCCATCGTGGTTTTTAATGAGTTTACCAACCGCGCCGAGAAAAATAATTCCAGCATCCTTGCGCCGGCCTGGTCGACGGGCATCATTCCTTTTTTGATCGTGCTGGTGCTCTTTATTTTCGTGGCATGGCAAGCTCACCAACCCATAGGCCTATCGCAATGGATCGAAGTGTTACTGGGCACGGCTGTGGGCTTGCTGGCGGCGGGGTTTGGATGGTTAATCGGGTTGAGGCGCTTCGAACGATGGCACCTAAACACCCGCAGCGCGCTGATCTCGGGCGTGTACTTATTGGGAATCCTGGTTTTATGGCCCCGGGGATCGAGGCTAGACCCAGCCCTCATCTGGGTTGGGATTGGGCTGGCGATCATCCTGCCGGTGCTTTCAAGGATATGGCTGGCAGCGATGCACCAGCTGGCAGAGGAGAGGAATGACGAGTATCCCGATGAATTATGAGCTGACCTTCATGGCAGCGGGGATGGATTACGCTGATGCAAATTACTGAGCAACTTTACCTAAACAGAGGAGGAGACAAAAAATGAGATGACCACATTTATGCAGCTGGCGGTTGCTTTAATCATCATAATCAGCACGGCCAAAATTGGCGGATACCTGAGCTACCGTATCGGACAGCCCTCGGTGCTGGGTGAGCTGGTGGTAGGCATCCTGCTGGGGCCATCGGTTTTAAACCTGCTGAGCCTGCCCACTTTCAGCGATATGCACCTGGGCGAGACCATACAGCACCTGGCTGAGATCGGCGTGCTGCTGCTGATGTTCCTGGCCGGCCTGGACCTGCACTTCACAGACCTGGTGAAATCGAGCAAGGTGGCAGGATTGGCGGGAGTCAGCGGCATGCTACTGCCCCTGGGGTTGGGCTTGCTGGCAGGCATCTTATTCTCGATGGAAATCTCGCAGGCCTTCTTTACCGGCTTGATCCTTTCGGCCACCAGTGTGAGCATATCGGCGCAGACCCTGATGGAGTTAAGGATGCTTCGCAGCCGGGTGGGGGTGAGCCTGTTGGGGGCGGCAGTATTCGATGATATCCTGGTGCTGCTGGGCTTATCGATATTTACCGCGCTGGTGCAGCCGACGTCAAGCCTGGGCGTGGGCGGCATCGCGCTGATCATTTTAAAGGTGCTGCTGTACCTGGGGATTGCATCGCTGATCGGGATGTTCATCTTCCCCAAGCTGTTCAGCCTGGTGAATAAATTACCCATCAGCCAGGGACTGGTGGCATTCACATTCATCATCATCCTGATCTACGGTTGGACGGCAGAGATGTTCGGGAGCATGGCGGCGATCACCGGGGCATTCCTGGCGGGAGTATGGCTGAGCAGGACGCCGCTGAAGGAGCATATTCACGCGGGTTTTTCCACGATCGCCTATGGAATTTTCGTACCCATATTTTTTATCAATATCGGCTTATCGGCCAATGCACGCGAGCTGAGCCTGGACAGCGCCCTGCTGCTGGTGGTGATGATCGTGGTGGCCGTGGTGGGAAAAGTGGTCGGCTCGGGCGGAGGGGCGTATTTGGGAGGGCTGAACAAGCACGAAGCATTCCAGCTGGGCGTGGGGATGGTTTCAAGGGGAGAAGTGGGTTTAATCGTGGCTGCCATCGGCGTGGAGCTGGGGCTGATCGACCGAAATACCTTTTCGACCATTGTGGGGGTGGTGATCATCACCACATTGATCACCCCGCCGATGATACGGCTGGCGTTTAAGCTTGCCCAAAAAAGGAATGGCAAATCTGAGCCAGGAGGAACAAAATGACGAATTTCCTGATTGTGCTGGTGGTGGACGATATCGACTATTGCCCGAAGGTGCTGGATGCCTGGGAAGAAGCCGGCGTGACGGGTATTACCATCCTGGAGAGCAGCGGCCTGGGTCGAATCAGGCAGGCAGGCTTGCGCGAAGACATGCCATTGATCCCCAGCATGCATGACATATACCAGTTCGGAGAAATCCATCACCGGACCTTATTGTCGGTGGTGAAAAGCCAGGAGATGGTGGATAAAATCGTGGGAGTTTCTCAAGAAATCATCGGCAACCTGGATGACCCGCATACCGGGTTCCTGTTCGTAGTGCCCGTACTGCAAACATATGGATTGGGGGTGAAGCTGCAAAGGGAAGAGGAGGTGTGAGCCAGGAGGAAAAAGGGCAGACCTCACATGTTTTTAAAACATGTGAGGTCTGGTGAAATTGGAGCAAGAGAAGAGCAGACCTGGCGAGCAGGGCAAGCTAAACCGGCGCAGGGGCGAGTTAAATGCTGGAATGCCTACCATGGGGAAGGCAACCAATATCGAGATAGCAGCACAGGGGAATCAGCTGCTAAAACATGCCATATTCACTTGTGAGGGCAGGTATGTATCCAATCAGGTTTCTGCTTGCTAAGTGACGGTTTTAGCCAGCTCTGCCCAATTAATCTCCGAGACCTGCATGACATCGGATGTGACATAGTCATCGAAGCCGTTTTCGCGAAGGATTTTCTCGATATCCTCTTTGGTATCAGCCTCCCAGATGCAGAAAACATAATCTCCACGACCGTAGGTGTATGGATTCCAGGTCGTCACGCATTTCGCAGGCAGCTTTCCTGCCGCCATGGCAGCTGCCAGCTGGGGTGCTCCCTTGCCGAACCATTCCCATCCCCTGGCGGGATCGCCTACCGGCGTATGAAGGGCAAAAAACGTAGCCATAACTGATATCCTTTCTGGCCAAAGTGGCCGATGAACCTGGTAACGGATAGCTGCGGTGAAATGTGTTACTCGATTGATCTGCTGACCAAGGGTCTACTTACGAGATGAAGGCCTGGAATTCGCTCCACCCTAGTCTCACTCGGTGATGAATTGTATGGATGCAGAATGTATGAATTACCCATCTATAATAGCATAAAAAAAGGTCGCCTGTCAACCAGTTGCTCATTTGGTTGTGTGGATCTGCATCTATGTGTATTTTCAGGTTTACCTGCTATTATCCAGGCTGCCATACGGGAGAAATTCTCTCGGAATTTTCATCTAAACAGGTGCTGAAGGGCAAGTGGCAGGTGATACACTATGGGCTGGAGGAGAGCTAATGGGAAAGGGGATGGAATGATGGAACCATGGACGAAGGATGAGCTCGATAGGATTGGGAACACGGAAGAAATCCAGCTTTCATCAATGAGGGGGGATGGCAGCCTGCACAAGCCGGTGACGATATGGGTGGTGCGCCTGGGGGACGAGCTGTTCGTGCGGGCGGTGAATGGGCGGGAGGGTGCCTGGTTCCGCGGCACGCAGGTGCGGCACGAGGGGCATATCCAGGCAGGAAAGGTGGGGAAGGATGTGCGCTTCGAGGATGCCGGGGCGGAAATTTACGAGCAGGTGGATGAGGCGTACCGCAGCAAGTACCGCCACCACACGGCGAGCATCATCAACACCGTGCTGACACCCAAGGCGCGCGCCTCGACCCTAAAACTGGTGCGGCGTTAACCACGTATGGTTTAGTGACCGCAAGGTGATTCAGAGGCCAGCTTGCCACATCTGGTGAAAACACACCGGGAGCAAAGCTGGAGAGCTGGATAGCCGGGAGGCTATTCTTGAATATGGAATTTATCAACTGAAAGGAGCAAATAATGGAGTACGTTCGATTTGGATCAACCGGCCTGAAGGTGTCGCGCATCTGCCTGGGCTGCATGAGCTATGGGAAACCCAACGAGCGCTGGAAATGGGCGCTGGACGAAGAGAACAGTCGCCCGTTCATCAAGCGCGCCCTTGAGCTGGGAATCAATTTCTTCGATACAGCCGACGTGTACTCGCAGGGGATGAGCGAAACCGTGCTGGGAAGTGCCCTGCGAGATTTTGCGCAGCGCGACGAGGTGGTGATCGCCACCAAGGTGCGCTCGGAGATGGGACCGGGACCCAACGACAAGGGATTATCCAGGAAGCACATCCTGAGCTCGATCGATGCCAGCCTGAGGCGGCTGGGAACGGATTACGTGGATCTCTACCAGATCCACCGCTGGGATTATGAATCACCCATCGAGGAGACGCTGGAGGCGCTGAACGACGTGGTGCGGGCAGGCAAGGCGCGCTACATCGGGGCTTCGTCGATGTATGCCTGGCAGTTTGCCAAGGCATTGTTCACCTCCGACCTGCACGGCTGGACCAGGTTCGTTTCGATGCAGCCGCATTACAACCTGATCTACCGGGAGGAGGAGCGCGAGATGCTGCCGCTGTGCGCAGACCAGCACATCGCGGTGATCCCCTGGTCGCCGCTGGGGCGCGGGTTGCTGACGCGCAAACCTTCGAAGGAGCGCAACGAGACGCTGCGGGCGCAGACGGACGCGTTCGGCATGATGCTGTACACGCGCGAGGACGACATGGCGATTGCGCAGCGGGTGAGCGAGGTGGCGGAAAATCGGGGCATCCCCATGGCGCAGGTGGCGCTGGCGTGGATGCTTTCAAAGCCATTCATCACCGCCCCGATCATCGGCGCCACCAAAATGGAACACCTGGAGGATGCCGTGGCAGCGCTGGGGGTGAAGCTGACGGCGGAGGAAACGCAGCAGCTGGAGCAGGGTTACCAGGTGCACCCGACGCTGGGGTTCGCGTGAACCTTTCCACGTAGACTGGAGGGAATTTTGCAGGGGCAGGTCTCAGGCTCGCCCCTGCAGGCGAAAAAGAGACCCCCTCCCGCCTCCCCCAAAAAAAACCATTTTTGGGAGAGGGGAAAGAGACCCCCTACCAGCTCCCCCAATTCCGAAAAACCAGCGGGGAGGTGACGGAAAACGAAATGAGATGAGGGGAAGACCAGACCCTACAGACCTGGCAGCTGATAGCATTGCCTAGCAGAAGTTCCCCCTGGAGCTGAGCGATGAAGAGCTGGTGGCGATTGTTGAGAGGCTCAACGAAACATTGGCGCCGCATGGCAACAACGAGCCCGGGCAGGGGCGGCAGAGACGCATCTTCTCGTTCACCATCAGGCCCGATGCGAGTGAGGAGAAATAATCACAAATGAATGGAGCATGGATATGACTGGATTTCCGGTAAGTGAATTTTTAGTGTTGTTCGGCATGGCTGTGGTGGGGGCGATTGCCATCCTACCCTATTCTCTGAAACTCAGCCGCGAGCAGCTGGCGAAGGTGAAGGCGCCGCGGGCGGTGCTGTTTTTCGCTTCCATTCTGCAGACAGCCGTGCTGATGGCCATCGCCACGGCAGTGGGCTTGCTGGCAGCCAGAGCAATCGGGGTGGGCGCGCCGTTCATCGAGGGGGCGCTGGCGGGAAAGGACGAGTGGGGAGCGTTCGTGAGCGTGCTGCCCATTGCCATCGGGCTGGGTGCAGCCTCGTTTGCCGCCATGGCGCTGCTGGAGCGCTTGTGGTTCGCCCCGCACGTGCCCGAGAAGTTACGCAACACAGACGCCTCCGCCAAAGTGTGGATGCGCTTCCTGGCCTCGTTCTACGGCGGCATTGACGAAGAGATTCTCACCCGCCTGTTCATGGTTTCCGGGCTGGCCTGGCTGTTGGGCCTCGCCTGGCGAAGCTCGAGCGGCACGCCAGCCAATGGCGCCTTCTGGCTCGCCATCGTGCTGGCAGCGGTGCTGTTTGGGCTGGGCCACCTGCCTGCCACGCGGGCCATCACCAAAATCACCCCCATGCTCACCATGCGGGCCATCCTACTCAACGGGGTGGCAGGGGTTGCCTTCGGGTGGCTGTTCTGGCAGTATGGGCTGGAGGCAGCCATGGTGGCGCATTTCACCGCCGACATCCTGCTGCACATCCTGGGGCCTGTATTTATCAGGCGGGTGTATAAAAATGCGCCACAAACTCCAGCGGTGCCGGAGGGAGAATAGGCGGCAGTGAGCGGTTAGCAAAAACGCCCCCTCTCTGCCAAGGGTGTGGTCAGGCTCCACAATGGTGCTGGAAAACGCACCGACCCCACCTCACCGGTATGACCCACAGATGCTCCAGGTGTGTGCTGATTCAGTTACCAGAGAAATATTCGTCTATAAAGAAATCTCCAAAAAATACCTCAGCAACTTCTTCTTGAACGTCCTCACCTGATCTTTGGCGGTAAATCCGCCAGATTTAACCATGAGTGATGCGTGATTTCAGTGGTGGATTGGCTAATATACAGTAAAATTGTATAGACAACATGAAACTATCTGAGATCCAGCATTTTGATCCATCAACGAAGAGAATCGTGGTTGCCCACACATGTGGTCATGGATTCTCGGTGCTATCTGATCTTGAATGTTTCACTGATAGAGCATAGCTAGTAGTGCCCGTCGGGCGCTGAGATTCATTTTAGAGAGAAAGGAGGGAAATTTTCTACTATAAGGATGCCACCGCAGACCGATAAATATAACAGAATGACAGAGAACAATTAACCAAACATAACGGCAGAAATATGGAGAATGACATGAAAATCAACCAACGCTCGTTTAATATCCTGGTGGTGATTCTCACCGCCATTATCCTGGCGCTCAGTGGATTGTTTGCATTTTCAGCCCGCGCCCAGAGCTCACTGCCCAGAGATGAGGCTGGCAGCAGAGGCAAAGATGATACCAGTGATTTTATCCCTGTACAAGGACGACTTACCGATGCGGATGGCAATCCACTCGATGGAACATATAACATTACCTTCAGCATCTATGATCACAGTAGCGGTGGTACGGCATTATGCAGCAACACACACACATGCGATGTTTCCGATGGTCTCTTTACCGCCTATATGAGCGCTATCGGTTGCGCCGACGAGATCGACGGGCGGCAGCTATACCTGGGTATCGAGGTTGAGAGCGATGGCGAAATGGTCCCCCGGGCATTCCTTGATAATGTTCCCTACGCCTGGACCTTTCGCCCCGGCGCGAAGGTTACATTTGGGAGCAGCAGCCCCCTGCTAACCCTCAACAACACCGAGAACGGCACGGGCCTTCTTACCAGCAGTATGGATGGTCTGGCCATTGAAGCCGCCGGGACGGGCATCATCGCCAGTACGGCCCCCACCTACCTGTGGATCAGCGGGTCAGACATTCGCCCTTATAGCTCTGGTGACAGCACGGTGATTACCATGGATACCATCGGCGGTGCCCGGGTCGAACGCGGTGCAACAGGCGGAACTAAATATGCCATGCTGCCGGTCACCATCGCCGGCACCCTGTATGGGCAGAATGTCACCATCTCGGCCATCGATATTTATTGGGTTGGAGAAACTGAGTTGTACGGAATTACCGACCTGCGTATTCGCCGGCAGGCGAATGGCGTATGCCCAGGCTGTTATGTTGATCTCCTCCACGATGGCGATGATGCCATATGCGATATCGCCAATAACCCCAGCGGGTGCGTGCTTCACTATGACCTGACCAGCAACAATGTACTCAATCCTGACTCTGGCGTGATCCACATCGGCTTTGGGCTCGATTTCGGTGGTGCTTCAACATACGTCGATATTGGTGGTGTGCGGCTGACGCTGGAATACCATGATTAGGAGGCGACCATGAAACGCATGCATGTCGCTGTGCTGCTGGCTGCTCTGGCAGGCATCCTGATCATGAGCAGCGCCCTGGCGATGGCTTCTACCAACTACCGGATTGATTGGTTCGTGCCTCTCCCAGGAGGTGGATTGAGAAATTTGAGCTCCCCCAGCTATGCCGCCGACGGCACTCTTGGACAGACTGGCATCAATACCGGTGGCAGCTCGAATTACATGGTGGGGTGGGGATTTTGGTACGGGATCGTCCAGGGGAATATCGTGGTACCTTCCTATACGATCCAATTGCCGATCGTGATCAACCATTGACCTTCACATGTGCGCCGGATTGGCGGATCCAACCTGGCGCACATGATTTACGCGATCCCAAGCCTCATCGTCACGTCGGCACTCTTTCTGGCACTACTGCCAGGTCTCTGTTACCGATTAGATACAAAACTACCTCCACCCAACCACTCACCCATCCGGTCTATCCGGTCATCCAGTCATACGGTCAGAGACCGACCGGACATGAAATCGATCGGACAAGAGATTGATCGGACAAGCAAATTCACCGCTCAGGCTGCGACCGGATTGGAGAGGGAAGATAAACGTTTTTCCTTTCACCGAACCAGCCAGCATGCCATTCTTATTTTACTCATCTTAGAGACCGATCTTTAATTATATTTTAATTACGGTATAGTGGATAATTATTGTATACCCGGATTCCACGTCACCAATTCAGTCAAATTGCGGAATTTGGATAATACTCTA
>CAYLPS010000065.1:0-18749 GCA_964385625.1 uncultured Anaerolineaceae bacterium
GTCTAATAATTTTTGTCTCAGGCTTTCTGCCTTTGACCTCGGCGCCGGGAAGTGAAATTTCAGGCGGTGGATCACCACTCCCTTATAAGTGTCCACGGCCGGCTCTCCAGGATGGCGCTTGCAAATCACATCGACCGCGTAGCCGGCTCGCAGCAATGCTTCTGCTTCGCGCTGCACACGGGTCTCTCCCAACGGGTACTGGTTGAATACCACCATGCAATGGTGTTTGGATTTATCCCTGCCCATTAATATCTTCCATGTCACTAATCGCTTAGCGGTTAACCCCACGCACGAAGCGGCTGACTAACTGGCGATTGCTGCTCCAGGCGAAACTTATCATTTTACGTGCCAGCCACCTGGGTCGCAGGATGAAAATGTTGTCGTAGGAAGGTGGGAATGTGTGCATGGGTCCGAAGCCCAGCTTGTAACGGGCGATGCCTTTTTCCTTGCACTCGGGGGGTTCTTTGTTCTGCAGCAGTGCATTGGCCACCACCGGCGATATACCTCCCAGGTCGCAAAATCGGTAGCCCTGCTGCTTGCCCCACAGCATGGCGTGCCAAAACAGCAGGTCGTTGGGGCGCTTGTCCACATGCTGGCGGGTGGACCCGGCCCAGGCATAAACCACCTGCTGGCCAAAATACACTGCCATCAAGCCGGCCAGCAGCTCGTCGCCGAAATAAGCCAGCCACAGCTTCATGGCGCCACGCGGCGCAAATTGCCTCCACGCTTCCTGGTAATATTCCTGGCTGTAGTGGACGAACTCACTGCGCAATTCCGTCATCTGTTTCAGCTGGCAGAAGGCAGGTAAATCGGCTTCGCCACCTTCCTGCACCGTCACCCCCCTCGATTGAGCAGCGCGTATATTTTGTCGGGTGGTGCGCTTCATCTGGCTGAGGATTTCATCTTCAGTGCTGCTTAAATCGATCAGCACGGTAGATGGTGGGATGATATAGTAGCTGCTGGGAGCATAGCGATGTGCGATCAGCGGTTGCATATATTCAGGCAGGTCGTTGGGTGGCTGGATGCTTAACAGCAGGACGGTGTGCTTCCTTGCAAAGTTTTCGATTTCCACCAGCAGCCGTTCCATAACATCCCTGCGCCCTTGGCTAACCACTGGGCCCTTGGAGATGTAACCAATCTGTCCCCATAGCGGCAGCCGGCGAAGCAGCAGCTGCGCTCCGCCAATGATCTGCCCGTGCTCCTTCACCACGAAGCGCCTCGCTTGCCAGCCGAATTTCATCTTGAGCAGGCCCCACAGGCTGCTCTGAGTGTAGTGCCCGGCAGGTTGAGCGGCAAGGAACGCATCCCAATCCTGGCCATCGTCAGCCGGCATGAAAATCGAGCTATCCATGAACCTTCTGGAGAGAGCTGGTCATCGGTCACTTACCCAGGATGCGCAGGGCGAAATCCCACAATGTAAACGCGTCGATATCGCCGGTGATGCACAACGCACTGGCATAGGCGTTCGGCCAGTAACCCAGGCGTACTACAGGGCGATCAGACTTTCTGATTATTTCCATGATACGGCGTTCGTCAGTACCGGCAAAATCGGGCTGCTCGATGTGGCAGCCGTAGAGCTCCTTATCGGGTGTGGGTTCGACCGCAAAGCCCAGTTGTCGTAAATAGCTGATCAACCCGGGTGGGCTGGATGGCGCCACGCCAACCAGCGGCCGGAGCGGCGAGTGAAAATTAAAGCACCTGGCGTGCACCACACTGTATCCGTTCATCCATGCGCTGGTTGGCGCTTCGGTGGATACTCCCCTGGCTAGCACAGTGAGCCCTTGAGGGCCGTTTACCAGGCATTGATAGTGATCATCGCCCTGGTATGATATTTCAAACCGGGCTTGGCTGCGGGCACGCCACCAGGCAGCCACTTCATTCAACTGGGCGCACCAAACAGCGGGTGAACGGCGGCGGGCTTCTGCCAGCAGTGCCGCGAGAGGGTCTGTACACAAGGCAATGCGTTCGGGGTGCAGCTGGAGGGTGAGCAACTCGCCGTGCCGGTACGATTGCGCCAGCATGTTGAGCCAAACCCGCCTCACCAGCTCGGGTGTGCATCCCTTGCGATCGACGAGCATTTCATCATCGGGTAGTGAGACGGGGATTTCTACCAGCCCGTCCACCAGCCTGGGCAATGAGAGCCGCTGGCCTGATTTCCATGGATCGTAACTGCACAGAGCACGAGTATATCCGGCGGGAGATGGGAGGCACGTGTCCGGGTCGACGTTTTCCCACAGGAAGGGCTGGTTGCTCACATACGAAAAACCTGCTGAGGCGAGGGCAGAATGGAGCTCGCCTGGTCGGCTCAGGTAAGGGGAGCGGAACCCGGCTGGTGAGAGGCCTGCTTTGGTGAAATTTTTCCGAGCGGTCCGTAAGTGCCAGGCGATGGCGCCATCCTTCATCAGGCTGTAATCGGTATGCGTGTAGCCGTGAACTGCAAACTCGATATTTGTCGACAGGTATCTATTTATCACTTGCCGGTATCTACTAAGGGAGATGGCTGTGACGGGGACCGTTGCCGGGCAATCAAATTGCTCCAGCAGTTCAGAAAATTGGTGCAGGGAGCGCTCCATTGGTGTGGCTGTCAGCCCATAACGCTTAGAAATGGCATGCAGTCGTTGGCACAGGGCTTTTATATCGCGCGTGCGTGCTGCTGTGTAAATTGGACTTAATCTCATGGGATGGGTACCGTGTCGGACCTGGACAATAAATTCAAACCACTGGCTGGAAATCGTGCATTTCTTGAAAAATAGCTGCCAGCTGAGCGGCAGTGGCGTGAATATCATACTCCTCCAGAATTGTATGACGGGCGCGCTCGCCCAGCCTGAATCGCAGCATGGATTCATCGATCAGTCGCTCGATTGCCCTGGCCAGTGCCTGGGCATCCCGCTCGGGCACCAGCAAGCCGTTGAGCCCGTCCTGCACCAGCTCAGGGGTACCGGCAACCGGCGTGGTGACCACCGGCAGCTGCATCGCCATGGCTTCAAGCAGTACATTGGGCATGCCGTCACGGTCGCCCGATTTGGCCACCAGGCAAGGCAGGACAAAGATATCACTGTGCCGGTACAGTGCCCGGATCTCGTCGATCGTCTTTTCACCGGCCAGTGAGACACACTCCCCCAGCCTCAGGGCAGCAACCTGCTGTTGTAGCTCATCCTGCGCACCCTCGCCGACAATGGTGCATGCGAAGGTTTTGCCTTTTTGGGCCAGCAGGGCACAGGCGTCCAGCAGGTAGCTGAAGCCCTTTTTCTCAGTCAGCCTGCCCACTGAGATAATGCGAAGCCGGTGATCATCTCGATTTGGTGCAGCGGGGGTGAATTCCCGGGGGTCCAGGCCGTAGTGGATGATGTGGATGTCTGTCGAATGGTCATTTCCAGCCAGCCCTGCCAGGAATTGCCGGTGGTATTCCGACACTGTGACAACGCCTGAGGCCAGCGCCAGCTGCCGGCGCACGCACTCGGGTTTGCGGCGGAAAATGTCCCAGGCATGTGCATGCAGGGTGATCGGGATCCCCACCAGGTCGGCAGCCACCTGACCCGCCATCGCATTCAGCCACACAAAATGGGCGTGGATATGATCAACACCCATTTCTTGTAGCTGCCTGGCGAAGTAAACTGCCTTGGGATACAATGCCAGGGCCATCAGGCAAGTTTTAGGTTCCGGAGAAGCCTGCCAGACGGTTCGCCAGAGAGCGTGCAAGTATTTTATCGGGACGCGCAGCAAGAAGTGAAGCTGTGCCAGCAATACACCGGTTGAAAAAAGCCGGGGGCTGTAATGGGTGTAAGGCAGCATTGCCTGCACCTGCTGGTGCATGGTGCGGGAGGGCAATGGCGGGAAGATGGAGAACACTTGCACATCAACGTTCATATCACGCAGCAGGCACATTTCGCGCAGGATGAACGTCTCGGTCAGGCGGGGAAAGCGCGATAGGAAGTAGGCCACTTTAAGCGGGCTGGGCATGGCAGGGTAGTTTGTAAAGCTGGTTCGTAGGGAAATTGGATCGCTTTAGGGTAGAAATATCTATAATGTACTTACAAAACTTGCCTCGGTCAGCGCTTGATGGAGGGCAGAAAGGCGGTGTAAAGATTGGCGTATAAGTTGCCGGTGCGCTGGAGCAAGCCCTCGATAACCGTGTCGATGGTGATGGTATTTTCGATCACCCGGGTTTTATTGGTAGCCACAGATACCTGGTATGAAATATCCACCGTCAGATCAGCTGGCAGCACACCGCTCCACGTGATTACCCCGGCATGCTCGGTGGCAACCCCTGATGATGCTGTGAGCGTGCCCGGGATGAAGGTGATGCCTGCCGGGATAGGGTCGCTCAGGGAAATGCTGTCATCGATTGGGGTTAGGCTTGAGATGTGAATTACAAAGGTGGCCGTTTCACCCTGGCTGACCGATATGGGTGGGCCTTCGATATGACTCCTCCCAAAAGTGGAGATGTAAGATGCGCTTCTCTGCAAGTCATGGCGGCCCATCGGCCATGGCAGGCGGGTTGGGTCATAGATCCCGGGGGTATCCCAAACGAAGACCTGCCCGGTGATGCTGGCAGCCAGGATATCCAGGTCTCCATCGCTGTCCAGGTCCGCCAGGGTGGGTGCGGCGCGTATGCCGGGAGTGGGAACTACCAGGGGAAAGCCATCCACCACGCTGCCATCGGCGTGCAAAGCCCATAAACCCACCGGGCCATCCCAATCACCTCCACTTACCGGCACATAGCTGCCGAAGACAACCTCCAGCTCACCATCGCTATTGATATCACCGATCACCGCTTCGCTGGCATACAGGCTGTGGCCCTGGGCGTAATCGAAGGCCCACAGCAAGGATTGTTGCACATCATATGCACGTATCCAGCCATCCATGCCCGAGGCGATGATCTCCAGCTTGCCATCCCCATCTAAATCGGCCACCGCAGGTGATTTTTGGGGCAGCTCATCCTGCACCAGCACCCCTTCTCCCAGGGCGGGAGTCTGCCAGTCATCCAACCGGGTGCCATCTGAATTCAAAACCAGTAAGGCGCTGTTCTTCACCTCGGTCGACGAGCCTGGCCCTGAGATGTTGCCCATGACGATGTATTCCGTATTACCGTTGCCATCCAGGTCTGCCAGCACTGGTGCACTAAGCCCGTGAACCACGCGGTAATCGGTTTGATAATCGCCCTCATTGGCATCCAGGTAGGTCTCGATAGGCCAGCCTGTCAAAGGGCTGCCTGTCGCCGGGTAAGCGTTCAGCATGTGGTGGTCCCTGGCAGCAGCAATCTCGGCGGCACCATCCATGTTTAAGTCGCCGGCTGCAATGGCCCCGTAAAAACCCGCCGCAGTAAGCTTGCTAGGCCAGTCGCCGCTCACCAGGTTGCCATCCGCCTGCCAGGCATATAAATTGACTGGTATAACTCCCCCGCCCGGGTTCCCTGATGCATTATTGGTTGTGCTGGCCAGAATTTCATAGTCCTGGTTACCGTCCAGGTCAGCCAGTACCACCGAGGTGACTTTACAATCACTATTGGAATACAGCGGGTTCCAATCCACGTTAGACGGCCAACCACTGAGCAGGGCACCATTGGGCTGCCATACAAAGACCCGGCACTGCCCTTCCGGGGGGTTGGGTGTACGCGTGCCGGCCACAATTTCCAGCCCTCCATCTCCATTCAGATCGGCCAGGGCAAGCTGGTTGTATATATAGCGGTCTCCAGTGGCCAGTGGATAACCCGCTAAGGTCGCCCCGGTTTTATCCCAACCATTCACCTCATCCCCGGCGCCAACTAAAAGCTCGTTTTGGCCGTCCTGGTCAATATCTGCCACGGTGGGTGATGACAGATACACCCAGCCCGTGGCTGCTACCGGGAATCCTGCCTGGAAGGGGTAAGCGGCCGCGCCGTCTTGCGTTAAGCCAAAATCATCGAACCAAAAAGTGCCGGTGGTATCGGTGTACAGGAAGACCCGGATGCGCACCAGGGCGGCATCGGGCGTGGTCTGGAAGCGGTAGCTGGTGAGCGACCAGCTGTTGTCCCCGCTGCCCACGTTGGTGTAGGCGATCAGCCGAAGTCCGGTCTGGGTGTTGTTGCTGGTGTACTGGTATATCGAGACCGAGGGAGTTTTACTGGCCGTTTCTGTGCGCATCCAGAAAGCAAGCGTGTAAATGGAAGATGCCTGCACAGGTACATAGGCAGAATAGATGCTGGCGGTTTCGTCGCCTGATGTGCGGCTTATACGTGCTGAATGGTTGCCATCATGGGCTGTGCCCCCATCCCATACCCAATCCTCGCTAGGCCAGTCCCAGCCGTTGGAAGGCTCAGCGGGGTTAATTTCAAAGCTGTAATTGGGGATGCTATCAAGGATGAGCTGAGATGTATCACGCCCGTACGCGCCAGCCTGCGGGATAACCAGAAGTATGATGACTGCCAGCCACAGAAACCTTTTCAAGGTTCTCTCCGCAAACAAAGTTATTAAATCCAACCCAAAAGGCATATAATATTGTGGATTTTATCATCGCGAATAACCTTTTTACGGAGCTCTTACCTTACAATATTGCAAGGTGAGTGTTTTTGGTTCGGTAGCAAGATTAAGGCAGGTCTTGCAAGGTGATTATCCCGGCACCTCCTTGGCCGGCAATCTGGACGACCTCGGCATCCAGCGGATATTCTGCAGCCGAGCGCGGCTTGATCAAAAACCCGCGTACAGCACTGGCGGCGATGCAAGTGTGGGCATATAGGCTCACCAGCGTCTTACGCAGGCTGCGTTTCCGCACGACGAATACGGCCAGGAAAATGACCTGGATCAGAATCCAACCGCCAAATATGGCGCCATTATTCGTCAAAATCGTCGCTACTAAAGTGGCCAGGGTCATAAGCATGGCCAAAAGGTAGATGAGGAACGAACCGCGCTCATTCAGATAGGTCCAGAACAGGCGTGTTCCCAGGGTATAGCGCGGCACCTGCCCGAAGCCCAACCACATGTCCAGCCGCATCCGTCGGCGGCTATATGCCATCGATTGTGGAGGCACGCAGTAATGCCTGCTCATCAAGTACGGCAGCTGCACCACCTTATAGCCGGCATTGCGGATGCCCAGGCTCATGAATACCCCCTCTTCGCCGCGGATATATGGTTGGAACCCCCCCATGGCTTCAATGGCATTACGGCGGTACACAGCTGCACCGCCCACATACCTCACTTCGCGGATTCTGTCACCCCGCTCGTGATGCACATCCTGCTCACCAATGATCTGGTCGTGCTCCATGAAAATATCACGGTAATATCCACCCACGGCTCCCACCTCATCGTGCTCATGCATATATGCCAACGCGTGGTCTACCCAATTTGGGTCCAGCTCCATATCGCCGTCCATGTGAAGCACAAGCTCACCCCGCGTGTATTGCATGCCAATCAGGCGGCCTGCCCCCACCGATAAGAACCAATCTGCGGGTAAACGCACGATGCTGATGGGATATTGCTTCGCGATTGCCACCGTGGCATCGTTGGAGGCTGAATCCACCAGCAAGATCTCGGCATTGGGCTGGTTCCTGGTTGCTCGCAGCGCAGATTCTATCCCCCGGGCAATGTTTTGGGCTTCATTGCGCGTGATAATCACGATGGATAACTCGACGGGCATACGGCCGGCAGGTTCTTTCACCATTTCAGCTCACCATCTCATGGCGTCCGCCTGATCAATAAACCCTGAAGATCGGCCTGCTTTCGCCGGTTGCGCCACTATCGTTGGTTGCACCAATGAAATCGGCATTTTTCAAACCGGTTTGCGCCATGATGTACTCCACGAATTCTTCAGGTAAAAAGTCCTTATAAGCACGATCCATCTGGAATTCATCGCGGGAAGGCGGCTCGAAGAAAAGCTCGCCCATATGCAGGCTGCCCAGCAAATCCACAAGTCTCAGGAAATCCGCTCGGGTTTTTACGAAATGGTGGAAAATGCTCAGCGCCAGGACGACATCGAAGTAGGTGTTGCGTATCTCTAAAGCATCGAAAATCGACGTTGTGATGATCTTAAAGCTGCGATTTTCAGCCCTGGCCAGGCGTTTCAGGAAATAGGCCGTGGGAGGATGGTTTTCAACGGCGTAACAATCAAACCCCAGCTCTTCGAAACGGTGGCAAAAATAACCCAGGTTGGCGCTAATATCCAGCAGGCGGCCTCGCTCAACCGACACACACGCGGAGATTAACTGGAAGCCATGCTCACACCCATGGGCCGCGGGAATATCGGCGAAATCGGGATGGGTGACCGGCTGATACAATTCACAGCCTTTGGTGGAGGCATCGTCTCGCGCATAAGATAACAGCTCATCTCTTAACTTAACCCAATCGGTATGCCTGACGGCAATTTTCATCGGGATCTGCGGTATGCCCAGAAGCCTAGCAATTGCCAGCCGGTGGGCGCCATCGCTGAACAACAGGTCGCCATGGCGCCCAATGCTCACTGCCACTTCTTCCTGGGCAGCTAGCCGACCCGGCACTTTTCCCTCCCTCAGCAATTCCTTTTGCGACTTGTAGCCGTTCAGGTGGATGTCTTGATAAAGCGCTTCGATACGCTGGCATTTCTCAATCAAATCCTGCTCATTTCGGCATCCATAATGAGCGATCCCCGCGTTCAGGTCGACCAAGATACGCTGGTAAAACAGGGTGTCTTCCCACTTATTTCCTTCCTGGCATACCTGCCGGATGGCGAGGTACAGATCAAGCGAATCGAATCTTTTTTCCAGCAAGTCCCATTCACCGCCCAGAGCCATGCCATTGAAATCGCGCAGGTTAAATTCCTGTAGCGCCGCATAGACGATTTTCTGCGGCGCGACCCAATAAACCCTGTCCACCTCCCCCGGTTTAACCTGTACGGCTGATCGGCCGTGTAAGGCGGCTTCTAGCGACCACTTGACTCTCCACAAGCAGAATTTAAGAGGTCGCCAAATCTTGATCATGATGCCCTCGCCGGGGCGGAATTTGATCACCCGCGAGCGAATGGTGGATTTAAAGCGCATCCATCCGGTTCTTTTTCGCTTATAAGGCTCGCTTCTCTCAGCAGCAGTATCTTCGATCATCATGCTTTGTCAACCATCAATTCCACCCCTGGGAACCATGCTCAGTAGGGATGTTTTTTATTCCTTAAGCTCAAATAATACAGCAGCTTGCTCCACCGGCAAGCGTTTATTCGTGCGGCTCAGGATATGTTTAACCAGGAGCAAATCATCAGCAGAAAATGCCCGTAGTACCCACAATGCCGCGAAATAAACCAGCGTTGCTGTGGGGATGATCAAAAAGAGGTGAAACCGGGGCAACAATAGCCAGGCGCTGGCTCCCATGACCATTGAAGCAGTCACCAACCGCCAGCTTAATTGCAGCAGGGGAAGAGATTGGTGGTTACGCCGCACGAAATATACGGAAAATATGGCATACAGCAGGTTTCCCCCCAGGAGGGCCAAAGCTGCCCCATCTATCCCCAGTGACGGGATCAGGCCAACTGCCAACAACACCTGGGCGATTTCAGTGATGAGTTGCACGCGAAACACCACGTGCTGCTCGCTGCGCACATACAGCACCCTGTATAGCACCGTGTTGCAAAACGCCAAGGGCAGGTACCAGGCCAGTATCCGTAACGCGCCGATGGACTGGTCGAAGCCGCTGCCATAGAATAGCGGGATGGTTCTACCGGCGGTCACCATGATACCCACGGCGAGGGGCAAAGCCAGTGCGAGTAGGTATTTCAACGAGCGGTTTTGCAAGCTCAGTGCTTTTTGGCGTGATTCCTGGAAAGTGGCGGCCATCACCGGGAAGGTTGCTGTCATGTAGCTGGTGGAAATCATCGACCAGACGGTGACCAACTTCAGCGCCGCGCTGTAAAATCCCACCTGGGTTTCGCCGAGCAGCAGGGAGAGAATGATCACTTCCGATTGCGAGAACAGGGCATTTAGCATGGTCGTGCCGGCAAAATACTTCAGCTCGCGCAGCATATTTACCAGGAATTGCCAGTTGAGCTCCAGGCGAGGGGTTGCCACGTAATGCCACAACAATAAAAAGTTCATCAGCAATGACACATAGCTGAAAGCTGCATAGACCCCGATCAGGCTCAATACGCCAAACCCCAGGCGCAGTGCAAGAAGGCTGGCGATGATCCGCCCCACAATGGTGAGCAGGCTGGTAATGGAGTAATACCTGGCTTTCTGGTGCGAAATGAAGATGGTGAATAACACCACGTTCAGGGCTTCGGGGATGATGGCAGCCGATATGATGTACAGCCCGGTTTGAGTCTGGGGCAGGTAGCCCAGGTGTGGCGCCAGCAGGTCAAGGCCGGCCATAAAAATAACCCCCATGGTTACGGATACCAGGCTGCCGTGCACTAGGTATTGGTTGGTGCGCGACAGGTCCTTAGGAAGCTCGCGGGGAATATATGGGTCGACGATTTGGCAACCCAGCGCCACGGTGTGGAAGATGGCGATCACCGTGGAGTAGATGCCCAGTCCCTCCGCTTGCAGCAGGCGCGAAAGGTAAAAGAATAGGATGATATTGCCCACCAGCTGTCCGGCATTGGCAATGGTCAGGGCAACAGTATTGCCAAAGATCTTGCGGGCAGCTGTCATGGCCGGTAGACCTGCCTTTTTTCGATCTGGCGGCCGGCAATGGTCCTCATATTATCCAGGCTGGCGACCATGGCGATGAGCAGCCACACGAGCATGGTTTTGGGCCGGGCGATAAAAGGATCAGCCAGCATCTGGACGATCACCGCCAGCAAGGCACATCCCAGCCCAAGCGCCATGAGCGACACGTAGCGGTCATTGGATATAAAATTTTTCACGGCTTTCTTAACAGCATTGTATAAAAACCACAGGTAGATCAATAGGCCCACCAGTCCCATTTCCGTCCATACGAGGAGGAAAACATTGTGCACCGACGAGTCAACGATGTAACCCAGGTCACCCACATCGGAGGTGACATACAATGGGGCAACCAGGGCGTAATTATTAGCCCCCACGCCGAAAAAGAAATGCTCGGGTGAAGCCTGGATCACATTCCAGGCCAGCCTTGACATCATTAACCGGCTCAATGCCGAGCCACGGTCGTCTGTGGTGAGGCGGCTGGCAATCACCGGGTAGAAAATGACACCAATAGCCAGGGTGAGCGCCAGCAACCAGACCAGCGCCTTGCGCGAAACCCAGCCGCGCCACCAGCCCATGATGATGAAAGCAAAGATCGCCACGATGAAGCCGCCCCAGGCTGCCCGCCCGGCGGTGCTGATCAGGGCAACGCTCCCCACCACGAAACAAATCCCTGCGAACAATTTTTGAGACCGCCTGGGAAATATCCAGAACATGGCGCAGGTGATGCACAGAAACGCTGAAACGATCACAGCGGCTGAATTGGCCGTACCCAGGGTTCCTGTGGCGCGCTGCGATACCGCATCCATGGTGGCATTGATGCCTGCGAAGGAAAAACTCAACCCCGTCTGCCACTGGATGACCATCAGCAAGCTCTCAGCCAGCACACAACCCATCACGATGGTTATAAAGAACAGCAGGTCGGCCTTGCTGCGTAAGTGGTTGGCGATGTAGAAATAGACCAGGAATAATTCGATCATCTGCACGATGATGAATAGCGCCAGCTGTTTATCCTGTGCCTGGACGATCGATAGGGTAGTGACTAAGATCAGGCCCAAAGCTGGGAAGGTGGTTCTGGGGAAGAGACGCACCCGGTGGCGCTTTACACCTGGCTTGCCAACCAGCCACAGGATATAGCCAATGCCTACTGCCATGAAAATAAGCCCTAACCTGAGCTCTGTCAGCGCCACGATGGTGCGGCCATTCGCGAGGTTCTCCAGGTTGCGGGCATACGGGCTGATGATGAGCGAGATATCCAGGTTGAGGGGCACGCCAACAGCCACGGTGAACAGGATCAATCTCTCCAGGTTGTTGAACAGGATCACCAGGGTGAAGGCGAATGGTGCCACCAGCACTAACTTTTGAAAATCGGATGAGACGGGCAAATAGGGCGAGAGCACCACCAGCGCCGCAAACAGCAGGCCAACCACCACGGCCAGTCCCAGCTCAACGAAGCTGCGTTGTGGAAAGGCAGTGCTTCCTCCCCAATCCGCCCCCAGCCGGTTCCGCTTTCTCAATATGTTAATTTCTGCCTGCCTTCACCCTCAGCCTGCACCTTTTCCGGTGAGCGTGGAAAGAAAGGTCCACCACAAGATTTTCAGGTCAAGGCTCATGCTTTGATTTTCGATGTATTCAATGTCGTTACGTACCAGGCAGGCAAAATCGATGCTGCTCCTGCCGCGCACTTGGGCCAGGCCGGTAATGCCGGGCAGCACTTCCATGCGTTCGTAATGCCACGGCCGGTATGCTTCCACTTCCCACAAGACATTGGGCCGCGGGCCCACGATGCTCATCTCCCCCTTCAGCACGTTGATCACCTGGGGAAGCTCGTCGAGGCTCAGCTTGCGCATCATTCGCCCCACCCTGAAAGTATCCCCCCGCTTGATGGGCTTGAACAGCGTTTTGCCATGCCCACGGGGCTCAACTTCTGCCCGCACATAAGCATTCATGAAGGCCTGGCAATGGTGCTGGTCATGGTCCAGTATCATCGTGCGGAACTTGTACAT
Organism: uncultured Anaerolineaceae bacterium; assembly: GCA_964385625.1. Taxonomy (GTDB): domain Bacteria; phylum Chloroflexota; class Anaerolineae; order Anaerolineales; family UBA4823; genus FEB-25. Next base: position 12,604 of record CAYLPS010000065.1, read on the forward strand.
CTTGAAAAGCCGCCCGCCCTTACCCATGCGTTCTTGGACGAAAAGGATTGGCCCGGGGGAATCCAGGTAAATGGCTAGGGCGCATACGATCATCAGAGGTACGATGCAGGGCAGGATAACCAGGCAAATGCTTACATCCAGGATGCGTTTCGCGCTCAGGTAGATCAGCCGGTTGGGCGCCACATGGGGTCGTTTGATGATCTCATAATCCATAAGTTCTTCTCACTGGTAATGGATACCTCATGTCGTTTTACGGTTGATAAACAATTGCTCCGGGTCGATAAACAATTGCTCGTCCAGGCTTTCCTGCATCTCGAGCGTAGCTTTATCCAACAGGCCGTCAAAAGTAAAACTGTCCTGCGGAAGGGAAGCAGTGCCGATTTTGATGTCGACCCCCACTTCCTCCGCCACCTGTTTGCGCAGCCGTTCGATCAGCCCAGGTAAGTCCTCTGGCCTGGTCTCGGGTAAGATCACAAGGAAATGGTCTTTTGATTGCACCACGATATCGCAGTCTTCAAGTTTTCCACACAGCGATTTAGACACGCTTGCCAGGGTGAATTGCCTGATAATGCTGTGCTGAGCTTCTTGGACTATTTTTTCGAGCGACCCTTTGATCGATTTTTCATCGATGGCGATCGCTAGCAAGGATAACGGTCGCTGGTGGTTGCGAGCTCGGCGCACTTCACGGTAGAGCATGCTCTTTCCTTCCACGGCGGTTTCGCTTACCCTTTCCAGCTGCCCAATAGTTAGTTGTTTGGTCGCCTGCTCGAATTCGTGCAGCGATTCACCCATCCATAAGAGTAGCAGGGTGGTCAGCAGAACCGCTGCCGATTCCAGCGTAGAAATCGCTAGCGCACTGCCCAGCAATGGAGGTTCCAACATGGCTTTTAGTGCGATAAAGGCGATCACTGGCATTGCCAGCGTCCACCAGGTTCCCTTTCGGTAGATCTTTGGAATGAGCAATCCAATGACTGTTAAAATCCATATGAAGAAGTGTGTGAATGGGCTTATCTTAAACGGTTGCCAATAAATGGTCAGCATGTAAAACAGGGCCAGCCAGCCAGCCAGCAGGATCAATCGTATGCGTAGTCTTTTCATTCAGTTACCCCTGTCATTCTCTATGCGATGTTGGTGTCCATGAACTCATTCACCCGAGCCACGATGGTTTCCAGGTCTGCCTGGCTCAGTCCAGGGTGAACCGGCAAGGATAACACTTCCTGTGCCGCCCGTTCAGCTTCCGGGAAGGCCTGCCGGTACCCCAGTTCTTCAACATAAAACTTTTGCCGGTGAACCGGCACTGGATAGTACACCTCCGAGCCCACCCCATGCTCCTGTAGATAGCTGCGCAAGGCATCACGCCTGCCGCCTGGCACCCGCACAGTATACTGGTGGAAAACATGCGTGCATCCCTGCGGCGTAATGGGGGTGATGACACCCTGCAGATTTTTATTCAAATAGCTGGCATTCTTACGGCGCTGCTCGTTGCGGGCGGCTAATTTTTTCAGTTGTTCCAAGCCAATCGCAGCCTGGATGTCGGTCATGCGGTAATTAAAGCCCAGCTCGTCGTGGAAATAGCGCTGGCGCATGCCATGTTGCCTGATCATACGGCAGTGCGCCTCAAGGTAGTCATCATCGCAGGTAATCATGCCGCCCTCGGCACTGGTCATGTTCTTGGTTGGGTAAAATGAGAATGTGCCAATGCCAAATGACCCTACCCGCCTGCCCATATAGTCGGCGCCATGGCTCTGGCACGCATCTTCAATGACCTGCAGATCATGTCGGTTGGAGATGGTCATGATTGGCTGCATCTCGCAGCTCAGGCCGAACAGGTGGATGGGCAGGATGGCTTTGGTGTTCGGCGTGATGGCCGCTTCGATGAGCTTTGGATCGATGTTGAAGGTAACGGGATCGATATCCACAAATACCGGGCGTGCCCCGGTATACAGGATACTGTTAGCCGAAGCAATGAAGGTGAATGGAGAGGTGATCACTTCATCACCCGCGCCTACCCCGGCTGCCAGCAGGGCTACGTGTAGTGCGGTGGTGCCCGAAGAGGTTGCGATGGCGTGCTTTACCCCGCACATCCCCGCGAAGGCTTGCTCGAATGCTTGCACGCGAGGACCTTGGGTGATCATCCCCGAATCGATCACCTCCAATACCGCCCTTTTTTCCTCATCGCCGAGAAGTGGTTTGGCGATGCCGATCACTTCACCAACTCCCAATTTTTGGCTGGAATATGCACCTTCTGCCCGCATACCGGGCACTCGGTGATGGCCACATTGTAGCTTCGCGAGTATTTCTCCAGGCGGGTGCCGCAGGCACACACGAAGCCATGCAGGCTGGCGGGGTTACCCCATGCTAGGCCATAATCAGGAATATCACGGGTTACCACGCTGCCACAGCCCACCATGGCCCACAGCCCAATGGTCGTGCCGCAGCGAATGGTGGAGTTTGCCCCCAGTGAAGCGCCTTTGCGGATGCGTGTGAGCGTGAGCACCCAGTCCTCTGCCGCCTTCAGCTTGCCATCCGGATTGATGGCCCGGGGCAGTAAATCGTTGGTGAAACAGACGTGCGGGCCAACAAAAACGCCATCCTCGATTGTAACTCCATGATATATGGAAACATAATTTTGGATTTTGACGTTTTTCCCGATGTTCACACCCGCATCGATGTACACCCCTTTGCCTATGCAGCAATCTTGCCCGATGATGACGTCTTCACGCACTTGCGTTTGGTGCCAGATGCACGTGCCATCCCCAATGATGGCGTTTGGAGCCACCTCAGCGGTTGGATGGATGCGAATAGCCATGGGCTAGCTCCACTTCATGGTACCTCAATTGAGGCTGTCGAGAAAATCGGTTGTCTTGCTCGTGCACCTGCTGACTGATATAGCGAGCCATGCGCAAGGCCCTCAGCCCGTCCCATATCGAAACCATAGGCTGGTGATGCTGGGTAATGCATTCGATGAAGTACCTGATTTCCAGCTCCAGAGGCTCTGAATTCGGCACCAGGATACGCTTCAGGTTTGTTTCCTGGTGGTAGCTGACCCCGTTGCGGGTTTTCTCTGTGTATTCACCGGTTGAACCACGGTGAATGATGATGCTCTTGTTCATGAAGTCAGCTTCCACGAAGGCTTCTTCGGCAGTGACCTCCACTGTACGGATTTTTTGTTCCGTAACACGTGAAGCGGTGAGGGTAATCAGCGGGCCGTTGCTGTAAACCAATTGCGCCACCACGTGGTCCGGGCTGTCGCTGAAGGGCATCAAGCCATAGGCATCGATCGTTACCGGTTCTTGCCCGGTCAGGTCATTGCTCAGGTCCAGGTCATGCACCATCAGGTCAACCACCACATCCACGTCTTTATTACTCACCCGGTAGGGGCTTAGGCGGCGAAAATTAATGGCGATTATGCTCATTTGGCCGAGCAGCTTTTTAAGCTCCGCATAGGTGGGGTTGAAGCGCTCGATGTGGCCAACCTGCAAGATGGTGCCGTTGCGCTGAACAAGGTGTGCCAGGTGCTCAGCATCCTCCACCTTTTCGGTGACGGGTTTTTCCACTAGCACATGGATGTTTCGTTCCAGGCATCGCATGGCGATATCAAAATGCGTGGGGGTGGGTGTGGCCACAACGACCGCATCCACTTGATCCAGCAGGTCATCCAGACGCCGGTAACCCGGCACATCATAATTTGACGACACTTTTTCTACCAGGGTGGTATCGATATCGAAAACTCCCGCCAGCCCGGCATCTTTCTGGTTCGCTACCACCCGGCAGTGATGCTGGCCCATCCTGCCTAACCCTACTACCCCTGTTCTTACACTTTCCATGGCTGCACTTCTCCTGCGTTCCGGCTGTTATGAATAGCGATATTGGTTGTAATAATGGCTCCTGGTATGCTTCACGTCGTTGACCACGATGCCGACGAGTCTGGTGTTCAAATCGGATAGCTGTTTGCATGTTTCTCTCAGGTCGTCTTCTTTACAATAGGCCTGTCTGGTCACCAGCACAATCCCATCCACCATAGAGCCCAGGGCGATGGCATCACCCACGGGTAGCAAGGCGGGGGTATCCAAAAGCACGTAATCGAATTTTTGCTTGAGTTGCTCGAGCATGGTTTTCATCTGCGGAGACCCCAACAGCTCCATGGCATTCGTCGCTTCAGGTCCGCTGGTGATGACCCAGGTGTTGGGATTGCGGCTTTTTTGCATGACGTTGATAAGCCTGGTTTGCTGTGTGAACAAGGTGCTCAACCCAACATTATTGGGTAGCCCAAAGATTTTGTGCTGTGTGGGCAGTCGCAGGTCGCAATCCACCACCACCACCTTCTGCCCGACTTTACCCATCGCTAGTGCCAGGTTGGCGACCACGGTGGATTTTCCCTCTCCAGGCACCGCGCTGGTAAATAGCAGCGCGATTATTTTATGCTCCACAGCATTCAGCTGGGCGATCTTGGTCTGCAATTTTTGGAAGGAGACTTTAAATGCCGAGCCGGTCACCTTTAAATCTCGCTTGACCAATCCCGAAATACCTTTGCGTTTGATGGAAGGGATTTTTTCGATGATATCTAGCTCGGTGACGGTTTCGATCTGCTCCAGGCTGCGCAGGCGCGGATTCAAGTTTTCCAGCAAGAATACCAGACCAATACCCCCCACCAGCCCGACGATGAAGCCCAACCCGATATTCAATGTTTTATTGGGTTGGGAGGGCTGTAAGGGCAAAATAGCCGGCTCGACCACCGTGATGGTGTTGGCTCTGATGGCTTCGCGCACGCGTGCATCTTCATACTGTGATAACAACGTCTCGTAGGTCTTTTCTTTCAGGTCGGTGAGCAGGTTGGCCCTGGCGATGCCTTCGTTATCATTGGGAGATTTCGCCACTAGTGCTTCGTAATCCTGGCGGGCCTGGTTCAGCTCGGCTTCAGCCAGTGATAATTGCTCGGCTAGGATCTCGGCGGTGCTCTTTTCTCCCCCCGAGTAAAGCTCCTGGCTCTGTGTGACCAGGATGTCTCCCAAGGCATTGGCCGTGTTTTGGGCAACCGTTGGGTCGGGGCTGCGCACGGTAATCTGCATTAATTCAGTCGAGCTAATGGTGGATACCTTCACGTCCGGTATGGTTTGCAGGTTTAGCTTGCTGGCCAGTTCATCCAATACCGGCCTGCTAACGGCAATCCTGGTGTAGGTGTTCATCAAGCGTTCGGAATAGGCGTAATCCGCTGAGCTCATTGAACCAGTGGTTGCCGGTGTCACCCGAAGCGTGGATGAGGCGGAATAGATGGGCGTGATGAGCATGGTACCCACGATGACACACGCCAGGGTAACCACCAGCGTCAAAATCAGGATCCATTTATTCCCCCATAGAATTGAGAGATAGTATTTTAAATCCATGGCAACCTTTTTGTTAAAACACCTGCTGCGTAGAAATCTGCTGTTGATTGGTTAGCGTGCGCTTCTCGCGCTCCGCAGTTCCGACAAAGTTCCTTTGCCGGTCTTTATCGATTATCATCAACAGCCCTTCGTAACCCTGCCGGCAGGGTATTTCCACGCCGTTGTTCGTTCCACAGCTCGCATTTACTTCATAAAACAAATTGGAATTGCAAGCCGATATTACGCCAGCCTGCTCTTCCCCGTTTTTATTGTAATCCAATGATCCAACCTTGCATCATTGCTATCGCAATTTAATATTCGCACAGCCTGCAGGTTATAAAAATCGGTAATTGGTAAATTTGACGGCTATTCCACAGCTTCCATCGAGCTGGGGTTCGATGCGCACCACCACCCCGTTGGTGGCTATTTTAGGGGTAGCTTCGTCGATCGTCTCATCGGTAAGGAGCACAGTAACTGCCAATTTAGAACCGTTTTCAACCCGCCGGTAGGCCTTCATATACAATCCACTTGCACTCAAGTTGTTCAGCCTGGCTTTTTCGCTATACTTGCTGCCGGTCATATCATGGCCCTCAATGATCACCGGATAATTACAAATCACACGCGGCTTGCCTCTTCTCTCAGATATATTGTTCATCGTGCTCTTACCTCGGCCTGGTCTGTTGAGAATGGAAATGGGAGATACAGGTGCCTGGTTTTTCTCTATAATTAATATATGATCGCACTGCAAAAACGAGCAGACCAAAACGGTCATATTTGACCCCT
>CAYLPS010000066.1:0-18274 GCA_964385625.1 uncultured Anaerolineaceae bacterium
GGGATTCGAACCCGCGGCGGAGGTATAAGCCCCGCACTCACTTAGCAGGCGAGCCCAATCAGCCTCTCTGGCACCTCCCCTTAGGCGGAGGGAGAGGGATTCGAACCCACGATGGATTTCTCCATACCTGTTTTCAAGACAGGCGCCTTAAGCCGCTCGGCCATCCCTCCATGTTGAGGGATAAATCCCTCTCAAGCGTTCGAAATTCTACCATATCCAGGGGTAAGGCGCAATAAAATTCTCGTTCCGGGGTAGGCGTTAATCATCTCGTGCTATACTTGCCCCATGTCGCGCTTTGCCAGGTCGACCCTGATCGTGGCCGTTTTCTTCGGGCTGGAAAAGGTGCTCGGCTTCGTGCGTCAGGTTATCATCGCCCGCCAGTTTGGCCTCTCGCCTGAATTGGATGCCTTCAACGCCGCCAATAATCTGCCTGACCTGCTGTTTGCCCTCATCTCAGGCGGCGCTCTGGCCATCGCTTTCATCCCCGTAATGACCGAAACCCTTCAAAAGCAGGACCGCCAGGCCGCCTGGGACCTGTTCTCCCGAATCGCCAACCTGGTATTCCTGGTCACTACTGGTGTTGGTATCGTGATGATTGCCCTGGCTGGGCCTCTCGTATCTCATGTGATAACCCCCGGGTTTTCAGCTGGGCAGCAGCAGTTGGTGGCCAATATCATGCGCCTCGACCTGATTGCCACTATCCTGTTTTCACTCAGCGGCCTGGTGATTGCCGGGTTGCAGGCCAACCAGCACTTCCTACTGCCCGCCATTGCTCCCAGCATGTATGACCTGGGGATGCTGTTCGGGGTGATCATCCTGGCACCCGAGGCCGGCTATCAGCTCGGGCCGCTCACCCTGCCATCCTTTAATCTGGGTATCTACGGCCTGGTGTATGGCAGCATCATCGGCGCAGCCCTATTTCTGCTGGTTCAGTTACCAGGTTTGGTGAGGTACAAATTCCGCTGGACGCCTCGCATCGACCTGCACCACCCAGGGGTGCGCAAGGTGCTGGTGTTGATGGGTCCTCGCGTGCTGACCGTGTTATTCATCCAGTTGATTTTCATCGCCACCGATAACATCGCCTCCTGGCTGGCTCCCGGTGCTGTTTCTGCACTCACTTACGGCTGGCTGTTCATGCAGGTGCCCGAAACATTGATTGGCACCGCCATTGGCACAGTGCTCCTCCCCACCATCTCCGAGCAGGTTGCCCACGAGCAAAAGGAGCTCTTTCGCCAGTCTTTGAACCGCGCCATGCGAGTCATCCTGGCACTGACACTTCCGGCGGCTGTTCTCGTGGCGGTGGGACTGCGGCCCATCGTGGGCATCCTGGGCTTCGATGCAGCCGGCACCGACCTGGTGGTCTGGGCGGCACGCGGTTATATGGTGGGGCTGATCGGTCAATCGCTGGTAGAAGTCGCCTCGCGGGCTTTTTACGCCCAGCAGAATGCCCTTGTTCCCCTGGCAACCTCCCTGTTCACCACGCTTACTTTCGTGGTCTTGGCCATCGGGTTGGGCTCTGCCCTGGGTGCGGGTGGCATCGCCCTGGCGAATAGCCTGGCATATAGCGGTGAAGCCATATTGCTGTGGTACTTGCTTAACCGCCGATTTTCAGGTGTGGTGGAAACGCGCAGCACCCTGGTGCGCGCCATCCCCGTGGCGCTTTCATGCGGATTGCTGGCTTTCGGCCTTTTACGAGTGCCATTGCCGGTATCTGATATATTTTTAGGGGTTCTATCCCTGGGTCTGGGAGGCCTGCTGGCAGTTCCGTTTGTCTTGCCGGAGATCCGCTTATTAGTAAAAATGTAGAGGAGATGCATATGTCAAAAACTGTTTATCGTTTGTTGGCTGCGTTGTCTGTCCTATCGCTGTTATTGGTGGGCGCTGCTGCCCCTGCCGATGCGGTTTCCTGGAGCGCCAAAGTTGACCCATGGGTGCTCCAGAAAGCTTCTGAGGGCGTTACAGAGTTTTTGGTTTCCCTGTCCAGCCAGGCTGATCTCAGTGCTGCCGTAAATTTACCCACCAAGTCTGAAAAAGGCTGGTATGTCTATCACGCCCTCACCTCTCTGGCTGAGCGCACCCAGGCTCCACTGGTTGCTGAGCTTGACCGGTTGGGACTGGAGTACCACCCCTATTGGATCGCCAACGTCATCTGGGTGCGCGGTAATCTGGGCGACATCCAGCTGCTGGCTGGGCGTCCTGATGTGGCTCGTTTGTATGCCAACCCATCGGTGAAGCTGGATGCACCTTTTAAGCAGGTATCTACCTTTCTGGCTCCACAAGGCATTGAATGGAATATCATCAAGGTAAAGGCACCCGATGTTTGGACCCTGGGCTTCACCGGGCAGGGTGTGGTCATCGGTGGCGCTGATACCGGCTATGATTGGGATCATCCCGCCATTATGGACCAGTACCGTGGTTGGAATGGAGACCAGGTTAACCATGACTATAACTGGTTTGATGCCACTGCCCAACATTCTCAGGTGCCCATTGACCCTTATGGGCACGGCACGCACACCATGGGTACCATGGTGGGGGATGACGGTGGCGCCAACCAGATCGGTATGGCCCCTGGTGCCCGTTGGATTGGCTGCCGTAACATGGATGACGGCGGCTATGGCTCGCCGCAGACGTACATTGACTGCTACCAGTGGTTTGTGGCCCCCACGCGCGTAGATGGCACAGACCCCAATCCCGATATGGCTCCCGACGTGATCAACAACTCGTGGTATTGCCCGGTCAGCGAGGGTTGCACCGATCCGGATGTGCTGCTTGAGGCCGTACAGAACCTGGTGGCAGCCGGCATTGTGTCAGCCCATTCGGCGGGCAATTCAGGCTCCCTTTGCAGCTCAATAGATACCCCCGCAGCTATTTACGATGAATCATTTACCGTCGGGGCAACCAATTCGAGCGATCAAATTGCCGGGTTCAGCAGCCGTGGACCGGTCACCATCGATGGCAGCGGTCGCATGAAACCAGACATCTCCGCGCCGGGTGTGGATGTCCGCTCCTGTATCCCCGGCGGTGAGTATGCCAGTTACAGCGGCACCAGCATGGCCGGACCACACGTGGCAGGGTTGGTGGCCCTGCTCATTTCGGCTCATCCCAACCTGCGCGGGCAGGTTCCTCAGATCGAGACCATCATCGAGCAATCCGCCCTGGGCATTTCGACGAATGAAGGCTGCGGTGGTGACCAACCCGGTGACGTTCCCAACAACACCTATGGCTGGGGGCGTATCGACGCCCTGGCCGCGATTGGCACCATTGATGCCCTTGAGCTATCAAAGACGGCCTCGGTATCTTCAGTATTACCCGGTGACCTTATCACTTATACCCTCACCGTCACGCATTCTTCAGGCTTGGACCCCACCACCAACGTGGTGTTGAGCGATACGCTTCCTACCGGTTCCTCATTCATCTTTGCTACGTCTCCTTATACCCAAACCGGGGATGTGCTCAGCTGGAGCTTCCCTAGCCTGGATGTCATGCAAACTGCAAGTGTAGATTTAACCGTAAGAGTGAATATCACATCCACGGGATCCATCACCAACGAATATTATGCTGTCCGAAGCGACCAGGTCCCGCTGTTACAAGGTGAGCCGGTCATCACCCCCATCGACAAGCTCGATATGCTGCAGCTTAGTAAGCAGGCTTCAACCGCACTTGTCTTTCCGGGAGGATTGATCACCTATACTTTTACGGTCACCAATATACATCCCTTGATCACCGCGACCAATCTCATGCTTAGTGACGTTTTGCCAGAAGGAACGACATTCATTTCTGCCTCGCCAGGCTTTAGCCTGGAAGACAATAGCATCCTTTGGGTGTTCTCCTCCCTGGATGCTCTGAGCATGCTCAATGCCACTCTGGTGGTAAAGGTTGGCTTTATTGGGGCAGGTGTACTGGTCAACGCCAATTATGCAGTGAGCGCTGATCAGGCGAACCTCGTCCAGGGGGTGCCGGTCAGCACGCTATTGGGGAAGTCCTATTTCGTGCCCATGGCCGCCAAGAACCCATAAGATGATGGTCACTTGCCAATGTCTGCTTATCGATAGTTCTCGTAAATAGACAGCACGGTATCTGCATAGCGGTAACCAATGTCCATCGGCCCGTAAGCCTTCAAGGCTTCGCGCATGCTGCCCAACCGGCTGATCAATCCTGCCAGCATGTGGGTGCCGTATTCGATATTGTAGTCGGGGTCCCGCAATTCTGCGGTTGTCGGGCGACTGGCGAAACACGGACCGTTGATGCATTCGAAGGAGGCGGCAATTCCATCACGCGGCATCACCTGCATCAAGCCAACAGCCCCGCTGGAAGAATAAGCCTGTGCATCCCCTCCGCTTTCTTGTAATATGACCGCCGCGATCAGGTCGGGAGGCAGCTCTGCCTGGGTGGCGATCGTTGTGATGGTTTCGCACCACTGCAATATGGCCTCTGGGTATGCCTCACTAACTGCGCATGCTGTGTCTGCCACTTGTTCCGCTTGCTCCGCTCCCTGCACAGCAGAAGCAGCGTAGGCAATTTTCTCTTGCGGCAACACATGGATGTGTTTTGCTAGCAGCCAGCCCAGCAGCCCCACCACCAGACTGCCAAGTAATGTCCCCCGCATGACTAACGATGCTCCCTTGTTCATATGCCCTCCCAGACGATTGATTTTCTCGAATATAGCACATATGTTCTAATTAATCAAGGGTATATTCGCCATTATTTATCACAAACTTCTTCATTACCACCCTTGACAAATTAGAACATTAGTTCTAAAATAAGGGCAATTCTACCAACCAACATAGTTCAGCTTGAGTGTCCATAGGAGGCAACATGAACCACAAGGGAAGTTCAGCACTGGAATACAATCGTCTCATTAGCAAGGTCAGGCCATCGCGTGGTCTATTGTTTGGCCTGCTCATCTTGGGTGCCCTGCTGGCATTCGAGATCTTCAACTACAGCACAACCGACTTCGCGCTCACCGACCTGCTGGGTGACCTGCGTTTTGCAGGCGTGCGTTGGGCGGCCATCCTGGCGGTCGCCTTCTGTGGCATTGATTTCGCAGGCATCGCCCGCCTGTTCACCCCCGAGCGTGGCAGTGAGCAGCCCAGAGAGGTCTGGTACCTGTTTGGGGCCTGGTTGCTGGCTGCCACGATGAACGCTATGCTCACCTACTGGGGAGTAGCCATCGCTATCATCAATCACCCTTCATTGGGGAGCTCGGTGCTTTCCCAGCAAACGCTCCTGCAGGTGGTTCCGGTGTTCGTGGCCATCATGGTGTGGGTGATCCGTGTGCTCATCATCGGCTCCTTCTCGGTGGCAGGTAATCGTTTATTCAGCCAGGCCGAGACGCAGCCAGCTTTCCAATCGCCTCGACCGAACCAGGCTCAACCTGTGTCGGCTCCAGGCAGGCACCCCGTTCAACCTGCATCGCTCAATCAGGCTTCCAATGCCGGCTCTACATCTCCTCATCCCGGCCACCCACGCAGCGAGCCTACGTATCACCCGCTTTCAATGGGAGGTACTAACCCGTACCAGCCCCAATCCAGGAAATAGCACCCTTATCCAAACAACGAAGAGGGCTCCGCGCCTTGCATTACCACAGCCCTCTTCCCTATTAAAAGGCTGCCGGACGTGTCTTGCACGTCCGGCAATCTAAGGAGGGCCACCGGTTTCTCCTACCCGGGGGGGACGAGCGGAGGATTACTTTCCCGGTGGTGGACACTTGCAATACCGATAAAAGTTTTGAGCAAGTGTCAACTTAACTAATATACACCTGAATTATCCGGTTCTGATTAAAACTTGATTAGGGTTGGTTCTGATGGTCAAAGCTACTTCTTCTTATGCCCCTTGAAGACCTTCAACCATTCATTCACCTCAGCCTCGCTGAGCGGCTGGTCTTTCGGCGTTTCCTTTTCGCCTGCTGTGGGATTTTGGCTTGCCTGGATTTGATTAGCGAAGTCCTCGGCGCTCAGCACGCTGGCGTGGGCTTCGTGTGCTGCGGCCTGCACGCTCCGGTCTGAGCTCACCACCACCCAATTGGAGGCTGATTTGCCCAACCTGGCCAGTTGGATGCGGATTGCTTCATCTGCGCTGCTGCTGGCTGACACGAAGTGTGCCCGTACCTTACCGTAGCTGCGTACCCCTGCCTGCCAGGCGGGTGCCCCATCGAAGTACACCTCCAGCCTGTGTCGGCTGCCCTGCCCGAAACGGTTGAGCAGCTCAATCAACCCCTGCTCATCATCCAGCATGCTCAGCTCCAAACCGGGCAGCTTGCCGATCAGGTTATGCCCATCGATCAGATAGTTCATTATGCGCACCTATCGCTATAGTTTATCATGCCGGGCAGCCTGAGATGCACGACCGGTAATCCCTTCACCCCCACGGTCAGAAATTGATAGCATCAGGCTTATAGGGCGAGGTATAATTCTCGTCGCAATTTACCTGGAGAAGACTGCAACAGGCTTCTGGATGAAGGGAGTTAGCTTATATGTATGATGAGAAAAAGCTCGAGGAGTTGCGCAAGGCATGGCAGGAATGGGAGCAGGGCAGCTTGCAGAAAGCCCTTGCTTCGTTACCTGAGCGGCAGGATACATTCATTACCACCTCCTCCGAGCCAGTGGAGCGGCTTTACACCCCGCTCGACATCCCCGGTTTCGACTACCTGGACGAGCTGGGCTTCCCCGGCGAATACCCTTACACCCGCGGCGTGCATCCCACCATGCACCGTGGTCGCCTATGGACCATGCGCATGTTCGCCGGCTTTGGCACGGCCGAAGAGACCAACGCCCGCTTCAAGTACTTGCTCGAGCAGGGTCAGACCGGGCTATCCATTGCCTATGACCTGCCAACCCTGATGGGACACGACACCGACGCCCCCGAAGCCCTGGGCGAATTCGGCAAGTGCGGCGTGGCGGTGTCGTCGCTCAAGGATATGGAAATTTTGCTGGACGGCATCCCCCTCGACAAGGTTTCCACCAGCATGACCATCAACTCTCCGGCAGCCATCATCTGGGCCATGTACCTGGCGGCTGCTGAGAAGCAGGGTGCCCGCTTCGACCAGCTGCGCGGTACCACCCAGAATGACATCCTCAAGGAATACATCGCCCAGAAAGAATACATCTTCCCGCCCGCCCCCTCCATGCGCCTGGTGGTGGATACCATCGAGTTTGGCACCAGCGCTGTACCCCAGTGGAACACCATCAGCATCTCCGGATACCACATCCGAGAGGCCGGCTCCACAGCTGCGCAGGAATTGGCCTTCACCCTGGTCGATGGCATGGAGTACGTGCGTTGGGCCATGAAACGCGGCCTTGAAGTTGACAGCTTTGCCCCTCGCTTGTCTTTCTTCTTCAATGCCCATAATGACTTCTTCGAGGAGATCGCCAAGTATCGCGCCGCGCGGCGCATTTGGGCACATGAGATGCGCCACACCTTCAAGGCCGGGAACGAGCGCTCGTGGCTGATGCGCTTCCACACCCAAACGGCTGGGGTATCGCTCACCGCCCAGCAGCCCGAGATCAACGTGGTGCGCGTTGCTATCCAGGCGCTGGCTGCGGTGTTAGGCGGCACGCAATCATTGCACACCAACAGCATGGACGAGGCCCTGGCGCTGCCCTCGCAGCACGCCGCCACCATCGCCCTGCGCACCCAACAGGTCATCGCCGAAGAATCGGGCGTGGCCAACACCGTGGACCCGCTGGCTGGCTCCTATTTCCTCGAAGCGCAGACCCGGCGCATCGAGGCCGAGGCTTATGATTACTTCCGCCGCATCGACGAGCTGGGTGGGGTGCTGCCCGCCATCGAAAAGGGTTTCTTCCAAACCGAAATCTCCGACGCCGCTTACCGCTACCAGCGCGAGATCGATGAGGGTATCCGTCACATCGTAGGCGTGAACGCCTATGCCGAAGATAAGCCACTCACCATCCCCCTGCTGGAGATGGACCCTGCCGGCTATACCCGCCAGGTAGAGCGCCTTAGGCAGCTGCGCCAGGATCGGGACGCTGGTAGGGTAGGCCAAACCCTGGACCGCTTGCGCATCGCCTGCGCCGGCACCGAGAATACCATGCCTTTTATATTGGATGCAGTACGCGCCTATGCCACGCTGACCGAGATCGTGGGTGTGATGAAAGGTGAGTTCGGAACTTACCAGGAGCCTACCTGGATTTGATATTTTTCCCGGGTATTTTTCACCCGGGGCTTTCGTTGGAGATGAATTATGGCTGATATCAAGAAAACCCAAGGGGTGATCGGCATCCTTACCGGCGGCGGTGACGTGCCGGGGCTAAACCCGGCCATCCGCGCCGTGACGGTGCGCGCCCTGCGCGAAGGGTACAAAGTCATCGGACTGCGGCGCGGATGGGCGGGCATCATGGAAGTGGTGCGTGATAAGAATGCCGATAACAGCAACAATTACCAGGTGCTCACCGAGGAGGTGGTGAACCGCGCTGGACGTACGGGAGGCACTTTCCTGCACACCTCGCGCACTCGCCCTTCATCGGTCAAGAAAGACACTGTCCCCACTCACCTGCAGGATAAGTACACCGCCGACGTCAATGACATGACCTCCGAAGTGCTAAAAAACCTCGACTGGCTGGGTGTCGATTACCTGATCCCCATCGGCGGTGATGACACCCTCAGTTATGCAGTGCGCCTCTACCAGGAAGGCGTGAGGATCATCGCCATTCCCAAGACCATGGACAATGACGTGCCCGGCACCGATTACTGCATTGGCTTCAGCACCTGCGTCACACGCACCATCCAGCTCACCAACAATTTGCGCACCATTGCCGGCTCGCATGAGCGCATCATGGTGCTGGAGGTGTTCGGCCGCTATGCCGGCTTCACCGCCATGCTGCCCACCATGGCAGGGGCTGCCAACCGCTGCGTGATCCCTGAATATAAGTTCAACATCGACCGGCTTGCTGAGCTGCTGGTGTACGACCGCAACCGCAACCCCTCCAAGTACGCTGTGGCGCTTGTCTCGGAAGGCGCCATATTCGAAGGCGAAGAGATGATCTTTCAGGACCGCACTACCGATGCCTACGGACACGCCAAGCTGGGCGGCATCGGCGACATGGTGGCGGTCAACCTGGCTGACCTCACCGCCAAGTACAACAACGGCAAGCCCATCAACATCATCAACCAGAAACTGGGCTACATGGTACGCGCCGGCGACCCCGATGCCATCGACTCGATCGTGCCCATGGCCTATGGTAACCTGGCCCTCGACTTGGTGATGAAGAAGGTACACGGCCGCCTGGTGGTGCTGAAGAACGGGCGCTATGATGACGTGCCCGTGGACGTGGCGGTGGGCAAGAAGAAGATGGTGGACATCGCTAACTATTACAACTGCGAGCGCCTGCGCCCCCACTACAAGTCCTTCGAAATGAAGCCACTGTTCATCATGACTAGCGATTAAGGAGTGGGTGGAGCGATCGCCCGGGTTATGACCGATGGTTGACTTTTTCCGCAACTTTTTCACCGTCAACCGTGAGATCATCTTTTTCGTCTACGGCCTCACTTTTTTCGTGCTGGGCCTGGCGATTGCACTCACCTCACGCCATGCCTCGCACCTCGAATTCGCCCGCAGCCTGAACTGGCTGGCGGCCTTTGGCTTTCTCCATGGCTTCCATGAGTGGGGCGAGTTCTTCATCCCTTTGCAATCTACCTACCTTTCTCCGCCGGTCATACAAGGGCTTAATTACTTCAACCTGATCCTGTTGGCGAGCTCGTTTGGCTGCCTGTATGGTTTCGGGTTGGCGCTGCTCGAGCCACTGCGACACCTGCACTGGCTGCACCTCGGCTTTGGAACGCTGCTGCTGGCCTGGGTGCTGCTGGCGATGGTGCCATTCCGATACTGGTTCGCCGAGTTCACCACCTGGTATAACTCGGTGGACGCCATCACCCGCTACCTCATCGGTTTACCAAGCGGAATGTTGGCCGCTTATGCACTTCGAGAGCACACCTACAAGCGCATTGCCCCCATGGATGTACCGCGCATCGTGCGTGCACTGCGGATATCCGGGGTCACCATGTTTATCTATTCCCTGGCAGCCGGGCTGGTGGTGCCGCCGGTGAGCTTCTTCCCCGGCAACCTGATTAACAGCACCACGTTTACCCATTACCTGGTTGTGCCTCCCCAGTTGGTGCGGGCCATCATCGGTTTGGCCATGGCTATGACCACTATCCGCTTCCTGGAGATCTTCGACGTGGTGACCAACCGGCAGATCGAGGCTATGGAGCAGGAACGCATTGTGCTGGACGAGCGCGAGCGCATTGCTCGTGAGCTGCACGACGGCACCATCCAAAAGGTGTACACCGCTGGGCTGCTGGTGCGCTCGGCCCAGAAGCTGACTGAGCCCGAGACGCCGCTATCCGGACGCTTGGCCACCGCCGTAGGCGTGTTGGATGATGCCATCGGCGACCTGCGCCAGAATCTTAACGAGCTGCACACCCCCACCCAACCTCCCGAGCCGCTCAAGCCAGCCATTTACAATCTGGCCTCTGACCCGCGCTTTGCCTCGCTGGTGACGGTAGAGCTAGACCTTGATCTGCCGGACAGCTGCACGCTATCGCCCCGGCGCACTGCCCACGTGCTGGCCGTGCTGCAAGAGGCGCTGGCCAACATCGTGCGCCATGCCCACGCCCGCCATGCCACAATCCGCGGCGCTTGTCTGGGTAACCGCCTGCGCCTGGTGGTGAGCGATGACGGCACCGGCCTACCCGAGCAGCTGAGCGATGGATACGGTTTGAAGAATATGCGCGAGCGGGCAGCTCTGCTTCACGGCGAGCTGAATGTGGAAAAAGCTGCACGCGGCACGCGCCTCACCCTCGATATTCCCTTGGAGGAGGACTTATGAGCAAGATTGGCGTGCTTTTGGTGGATGACCATGCCCTGGTGCGGCTGGGGCTGAAGACGCTTATCGATGACACTCCCGACATCGAGGTGGTGGCTGAAGCGTCGAATGCCCAAGAAGCCCTGGATGCCATCCAGCTGCGACACCCCCAGGTGGTGCTGATGGACATCCGTCTGCCTGGCGAGGGCGGCCTGGATGCCACGCGCAAGATCGCCAGTCGCTTTCCCGAGGTGAAGGTGGTGATGCTAACCTCCTTTGCCGATGAGGAGCTGGTGATGAGTGCCATTCGCGCTGGGGCGGTGGGCTATTTGCTGAAGGAGGTGGGCAACGAGGAGGTGCTGGGTGGCATCCGCACGGCGGCGCACGGCGAAGCGGTGATCGACGCTGCCACCACAAGCCGCCTGTTTGCCCGGTTGCGCGCCTCGGCCGAGAAGGAGCAGGAAGACGCCTTCCGCGAGCTCACCGATCGGGAGATGGAGGTGCTGTACGAAGTGGTGCAGGGCAAAACCAATGCCGAGATCGCGGCCAGCCTCAACCTGAGTGAGAAGACCGCCCGCAACTACGTGAGCACGTTGCTCGAGAAGCTGCATCTCTCCAACCGCATCGAGCTGGCTACTTATGGGGTGAGGTACCATTTATCTGAGCGCATGAAAAAAGAATAGTTATCATTAAAAATCAAAAGACGGCGTGATCAGCGCCGTCTTTTTTTCAATCCATACCTGCTGAGATTAATCTCCAGATGATGAATCAGCCGGTACTCTTTCGAGTGTCACCGGTTTTTGATGGTAGAGCGTGCCTGACCAGGGGATCAGGAAATAATCCACGCCGAAGTAGCCAGACACTTTCCAGGCCAGCACTAGCAGCACCGAGATGGCCAGGAACAGCGGGTTCACGCTGAGCGAGCCGGCCATCAGGAAGTTCCAGTTCATGAAACCGCCGAATAAGGCAGCAAAGCCGGTGAAGATGCCCAAAATGAGCGCCACACCGATCATGAACTCGCCGATGCTGATCAGCTTGGCGAACCAGGTGTAGCTGCCGGTGTTGAGCAGGAATTCGAGGAAGGAGCGGTACCAGGCATAGTGGATGGGGGCTGTGCCATCGGCGGGAACGGCGATGGCGCTGGTCCAAAAGCCCTTGAGGGCTGTGCCGGTGGAAATCCACGCCGGGGTTTGCAGCTTGTGCAAGCCAGCTTCCAGCCACTGGTAGCCCAGCCAAACGCGGATGGGCAGCCACAGCAGGCCGGCCAATGGATGGTTGAACAGGGTGTTGATGAAGGGCAGGTTTTGCATAGCTTGATTATTGCGGGTGGTAACAACGTTTTTCATTTTGCACCTCCTTAAGATGCATGTGGTATGGATTGTGGTTCTTTATTTACACTCATAATATACGACAATATTGCTCTAAATTGTAGTGTTGCCTGACCCCAATTCATGGGGGGCAAATGACCCTCTTTAAAATAATTTTTAGAGGTTATTACGTTGGAGCGTTCGAACGATAATAGTTCGGTTATTCGCTACCGGCTGGAGATATTGTTCAGCCTGCCATCCAGGTCCAATTGATGTAGCAGGCCCAGGATGTGCGGGTAAAGGAGTGCATGGTATTTCAGGGTGCGCTCAGGGATCTCCCCGCTCTTATATGCTACCCATCCCTTGGCCACTTCGCAGAAATCTGCCTTGCTGATGCAGGAATACTTGCCCTCCACGCCGGGCTCGAAGGCAATTTCACTGTCGGATATGGAAATGATCCTGAATTGCACCCTGGTATGCTTTTCATGATACAACCAGGTGCTGGTGATGTGTCCCGGCCAGATGAACTTGCGTAAGCGCAGCCACGCCTCGCGGGCGTATGGCTCATCGCAGGCATCCCTCAGCACCCAACCGTAATGGGCATAGTCGTAATTCCCGATCCGTTCCAGGCACCTCACCGGGCTGCGGTTTAGCATATCCATAGCGGTGACTAGCGACGTGATGCTGCGTTCCTTGCCGTAAAGCATTACAATGGGTTTGGGGGCACAGTAGCTGTCGAGCGAGTACAGCGAGGGAGTGAGGGACACCAGGTTGGGAAGCAGGTTGTCATCGATGGGCAGTTTAACCAGCGAGGGAAGCGCATTGGCCTCATCAATGAGCGTGATGGGGGCATTTGGCGAGAGCTGCTGGGTGAGAGGGGCGGGTTTTTCCCCTTCCAGCGCCACGGGGTAATAGATCATGGTGATTTGGTGCCCCAGGTTTTGTAGGGTGAGGCACACTTCGCCGTGGAAGCTGGAAATTTCGTGGTGGAGCAGGTATTGAATCAGCATTCGGATTCTCGCGTTCGAAAAGGAGCCCAGTAATATTATATAAAAAATCGCGCAAATCGCCTATCTTCGGTTGCGGGTTTATGGATTATCCATGTGAGTGAGCCTGGTAAAATCCTCAGCATGGGGAGGCCTGCTGGTGGTTAAGCTGCAGATGCCCACGGGCAAAATGTGGCCTTTATTCTTGTAGGCAATCTCTATCGCAGATTCACCCCTAGCTGTTTTGAGCTTCCGCATGAATACCATACCGCTGATCTCAGTCTATCACCGACCTCGCTGGCGTCCTGAAAATTCGATATGAGATATTTTTCATCGTGATCTGTACTATCCCACGATTTATAACGCGGCCGGTTTCTTCGTTAGCTGAACATGGCTATGACTGTGTAACGAAGAAAATCTTTCACATAAACAATGCCGCCATTTATCATGAAAGGCTACAGAACTTGAAAGTTGCGTTTCTAAAAAGTATCCACCTTTGATTGGTGAATACATCCTCAATTAATCACTTCGAATAATCAAGTATAAAATGAACGATCACCGATCGCCCCTACAATAGCGTGCCTTACCCCCAATAATACTTTTTGGTCACCTGCCCATTCTTTGAGTGGTCCTTGGTGGCTGTTTTCTTTAATGCAGTCTCAGAGGCTCGACGAGGATGTTCTCGGCGCCCACGATGCGCGACAGGCTGGCCAGCAGCTCGGGGCAGTGGGTGGTGGTGTAGTTGGGAAACTCGATGCGGTAGCCTCGTGAGTGCTCGAAGATCTGCAGGGCGAAGCGGTCGTGGCCCGAGTAGGAGATGAGGATACCGTAGCACTGCCTCAGGCGCAGGTTGTCGCGCAACTTGTCGCCCCCCGGGCGCAGCACGACCGTGATCATATGAAGCTGCTCTCCGGCGTAAGCTTCCACGGGAGGCAGCACATACGACGGCACCACAACGCTCGCCTCACTCAGGGCATTGGGGAGGTTGACGATAGAGGGAGGGGCTGCCTCCGCGGAATCAGCCTCTGACAATGCAGCCTGGTAGCCATCCAGGCCATTTAAGGGCGGGATTTCGTCCAGGTTGGCTTTGGCTTCCCGCTCGAATATCTCGGGGATGGGTTCCGCCTCAGTTGATTCCAGCACGGCTTCAGTCGCTGAGGCCATTCCAGAAATCTCCAGTTTGGCGTCGAGGGGGAAGGCGTCAGTTGGCACCTGGCTGCTGGCGATGAAGGATGGGCCGCCAGCGATAAGCTCGGCGGAGGCCGAGTTAGCAGCATCTGATTCCAGCACGAAGCCTCCCGGCGCTAACTCATCCACCTTCCAATTGGGTGGGAAGTTATCGGGCGGAGGCGGGGTGTCGCCCCAGTCCTCATCTTCCCCCAGCTCATCCGGGGATAAAGGTTCTGCAGTTGATGGGTTGTCAGCCAATTCACCGGTGAGAGGAGCTGCGGGAGGCGGGGTTTTGGGCTCCGGTAAGGGAGGTCGCTTCTTGTAGGTGGGGGGTGATGCCTCGGGATGCGAGCCGATCGCGGCCGGCTCCGTCGACTTCAAGTCAGTAGTGACGTTATCCACCAGGACCTTGGGGTCGCCTCCCTGTGGGTCCATCTTGCCATCCACCAGCACCACCCGGTCCACCTCGAAGGCCTGCCAGTGCTGCTCCCAGATGCGGGGGAACACCACCAGCTCGATGATGCCCTGCACGTCTTCGAGGGTAACGAAGCCCATGTTCTTGCCGGTCTTGGTGGTATGCGGTCGCACGCGGCTCACGATCCCGGCTACGCGCACCTTCTCGCTGGGGGCAGCCTCGCCTAGCTGGCCTGAGAAATGCGTCACCACCTGCGCCAGGGCGTCCATAACCGGGCTGAGCGGGTGGTCTGACACGTACAGGCCGATGAGTTCCTTCTCCCACTCAAGCATCTCGCGGCGGTTTACCTCGGGGGCGAGGCGCGGCAGGATGATCTCTTCAGAGAGGCCAGTGCTGGCACCGAACATGCTCATTTGCCCCACATCGGAAGCTCGGAAGTGGGAGGTGCTGATGGAGATGATCTGGTCGAGGATGGAGAGCATGGCGCTGCGCGGGCCGAACATGCTGAGAGCGCCTACCTTGATCAGGCTTTCGAGGGCACGCTTACCAACGCTGCGTAGGTCCACGCGGCGGGCGAAGTCGTTGATGTCGGTGAACAAGCCCTCCTTGCGCTGCTCAAGGATGGCATCCACCGGTCCATGGCCTACGTTCTTCACTGCCCCCAGGCCGAAGCGGATGGCGGGTTTGCCGGTTGGGCGGTCTTCGATGGTGAAATCCCAACCCGAGACGTTGATACTGGGCGGCTGCACATCGATACCCAGGCGCCGGCTGTCAGCCACGTACAGAGCCACCTTGTCAAGGTCGTTTTGCGAGACGGAGAGCAATGCAGTCATGTACTCCTCGGGGTAATGGCACTTCAAGTAGCCGGTCTGCACGGCGATGATGCCGTAATCGGCGGCGTGGCTCTTGTTGAAGCCATAGCGGGCGAACTCTTCCCAGTCGTCGAAAATCTCGTCGGCGGTCTCCTCGGGAATACCACGCTCCACTGCCCCGCGTACGAACTTCTCCTTGTGCTTGAGAAGCTTGTCCTTGATCTTCTTGGCGATGGCCTTCCGCAGGTCGTCTGACTCGGGCGGGGTATAGCCGGCCAGCTGCATGGCAGCCTGCATGAGCTGCTCCTGATATACAGCTACACCGTAAGTCTCTTTGAAGATGGGCTCCAGCAGGGGATGTTTATATTCGATGGGCTCCTGGCCGTGCATGCGGTGCACGTAGGTGGGGATGGCCTCCATGGGCCCCGGGCGGAATAGGGCCACCATGGCGATGACGTGCTCGACTTTGGTGGGTTTCATCTGCATCAGCCAGCGGCGCATACCTGAACCTTCCACCTGGAACACGCCGGCGGTATCACCCCTGCCGAGCATAGCGTAGGTGTCGGGATCATCGGTGGGAATGCTGCCAAGGGTGAAGCGTACACCATGGCGCTGCTGGATCAGGTCGCAAGCGCGCGCCATGATGGTGAGGGTCGACAGTCCTAGGAAATCCACCTTGAGCATGCCGAGCTTGTCCATCACGCCCATTTCGTACTGGGTGACAGTCTTGATGGGTGAGCCTTCGGCTGCAGCGCCGGTGGGGCGGTGCAGGGGCATGTATTCCACCAATGGGCGGTCGCCGATCACCACCCCGGCGGCATGTGTGCCGGCATTGCGCACCACGCCCTCCATCTCGGCGGCCGTGTCGATGAGCTCTTTCAGGTAGCCCTCCGATTCGTAAAGCTCCTTGAACTGGGGCACCTCCTTGAGGGTCTCCTTGAGGGTCACCGGCTTGCCGGGGATGTTGGGGATGAGCTTGGCTACGCGGTCCACCTCACTGAGCGGGATGTCCATCACGCGGCCCACATCGCGCACCGCAGCGCGGGCGCCCAGCGTGCCGAAGGTGATAATCTGGGCCACACGGTCGTTGCCATATTTACTGGCGGTGTATTGCAGCATTTCGCCGCGGCAGTCATCACGGAAATCCAGGTCGATGTCGGGCATGTCGATGCGGCCGGGGTTGAGGAAACGCTCGAAGATAAGCCCGTGGTGAATAGGCTCCACCAGGGTGATGTCGAGGCAGTAAGCCACGATGGAGCCATTGCCGCTACCGCGCGTGTTATACCAGATGTTCTGCTGGCGAGCATAGCGGCATAGGTCCCACACGATAAGGAAGTAAGCGTCGAAGCCCATCTTGTGAATCACCTGCAGCTCGTAGTCTAGGCGGCTGCGCACCGAGGGCTCGGCGGCGTGCTCGCCATAGCGGCGTGTGAGGCCGGCCTCGCACAGCTGGCGCAGGTAGCTCTCGGCGGTGTGGCCCTCGGGTACGTCAAACTGAGGCAGGTGGTAGCGCTTGAAGCTCAGGTCGAGCTTGCAACGCTCATTGATCAGCAGGGTGTTGGTGATGGCCTGAGGGACTTCGGCAAACAAGGCCTGCATCTCCTCGGGGCTGCGCAGGTAGAAAGTGTCGGCTGACATACGCATGCGGCGGGGGTCGGATAGCAGGCTGCCGGTCTGGATGGTCAACAGGATATCCTGCAGGCGAGCGTCGCTCTTCTCGATGTAGTGCACATCGTTGGTAGCCAGGTAGCGGCTGTTGTAGCGTTTGCCCAACTCCAACAGGCGCTTGTTCACATCGGCCAGGTCGGGGATATCATGCTGCTGCAGTTCGATGAAGAAGTGGTCGGGTCCAAATAGGTCGTAATACCAGCCCAGCAACTTGTCGGCCTGTTTTAAGTTACCCTGGGCCAGCAGGCGGGGAATCTCGGCAGACATGCAGCCGGAAGTGGCGATGAGCCCGTCAGCGTGCTGGGCCAAGACGTCATGGTCGATGCGCGGGTAGTAGTAGAAGCCTTCCAGCTGGGCAATGCTGGCAAGTTGGAGCAAGTTCTTGTAGCCGGTCTCGTTCTCTGCCAGCAATAGTAGGTGGGTTGACTTCTTGTCTTCCTGGGGGTCATGCTCGCGGATGGTGCGGGCAGACATGTAGGTTTCCAGCCCGATGATGGGATTGATCCCGGCCTGCGTGGCGGCGTTATAGAACTCGATCACGCCGAACATGGTGCCGTGGTCGGTGATGGCGATACCGGGCATGCCCATCTGCTGGGCGCGCTTCACTAGCTTGTGGATATTGCTGAAGCCATCCAGCAGCGAGTACTCGGTATGAACATGCAGGTGAACAAAGGACATGGGCTTAGGCAAAAAATTATAGCATGGAGGCCAGAAAAATTACCCGACAATAAACTTAAAATATTGGTGGAGAATGTTAAAAAATTCAGTCCTGGCTGATGTGAAGCGACGAACAGGTGTAAGAATGAATGGAGTGAACGTGAATAGATGCGAACAGATAAAAGCTTGCATTCTCTTCGTCCCCGGGGCATGCAATGAAAATTGATGAAGGTTACCTCTTAGTTTATCCCAAATGGGAGAAAAAGCAATGGCCTGAAGAATGGATTTGGGGGATTTTAATGAAATTGGGGCTACGGAGAAAAGTTGACACGAGAAACCTTTAGGGTATAATTCCGGTGCTATGCGGCCCACTAGCTCAATTCGGTAGAGCAGCTGACTCTTAATCAGTTGGTTGAGGGTTCGAGTCCCCCGTGGGTCA
>CAYLPS010000067.1:0-17321 GCA_964385625.1 uncultured Anaerolineaceae bacterium
GGCAATGAGCGGAAATTGGGTGGGTGTGGTGACGGCTGGCGGATGCACGATGTAATTCACCAACAGCCCAATGAACAGCAAAGCTGCCAGGGCAAAGACGATTAACACAATGATCGTCGATGTAGAAAGTTTAGCAGAGCCGTTTGCCATTGGGCTGGCCTATTCAAGTGCAGCCAGAAATTCGGAGAGCAAGACGTCAGACTGGCCGGGGTTAAAATCATTGAGAGGAGGTTTGACCTTCCAAAGGTCAAAGCCATGCAGGCGGTGGAGCAGCATCTTGATACTGGGGGGCATGGGGGGGTAACGATCCAACACTTCGCGGGCGGCAGTAAGCTTGTCTTGAGCGATCTCGTCCATTGCTCCGGCTTGAAACTGATCCCATACCTGACGGTGAAGAGGAGAAAGCAAGTTAGCCATGGCAGTGATGCAGCCGGAGGCTGAAGACTGCAAGGCCAGGCTGAACAAGCGGTCGTTGCCATTGAGCACCACCAGATCAGACCCGAAGTGGTTTCCGAGCGCCTGAGCCCAAGCAGGATCACCGGAGGAATCCTTGATCCCGGTGAATTTCGCGGGATAAGCATCCTTCAGGCGAGATAATAATTCGATAGAAAAACCCACACCAGACACATTTGGTATGTGATAACCCAGGACTGTGCCATGTTCAGGGACGGCCTTATCCAACAATTGGCTGAACCAAGCGAATAACCCGGAATCATCAGCTTTACGAAAATAATATGGCGGTAAAACCACCACACCATCAAAACCCAGATCGAATGCCGAGCGGGTAAGGAACACGGTATCTTCGAGGCTGGGTGTGCCCGTCCCGGCCAGGAGGTGCAGATCAGGGAGTTTCTGGCGGGAATCGACAGCAGCCTGGAACAGGGACAAACGCTCTTCGCGAGAGAAAGACGGCCCTTCACCCGTGGTGCCCAACAGCAAGAGCCCGTGACAGCCTCGGCCAGCGAGGAAGTGGAATAATCGATCCAAGCCTTCGTAATCTGGAGAAAGGTCAGACCTGAGGGGGGTAACAACTGCAGCATAAACCCCGGCGACAGAGGATGGGCTACTCATGGCTAAATTATACTGGATTTAGCTTGTGCAAAGCAGATGGACAACCATGATTTGAGAACCGCTAAATCGCTGGCAGAAATTGGGAAGAAGTTAGTTTATTTTATTAACCAAACATGAATATTTTGTTAATTAAATTGACAATATTTTAATATTATGGTATAATTTTCACCAATCTCAATCATAGGTGAAAAGGGGATAGCTGCTATACATACCAGCATGTACCGGGTACATGGCACCAGAAAGGTAAATAAACGGATTGTTTTAGATTTGATCCGTTTTACGCCTGGGGGTATATCGCGAGCCGAGATTGCACGCCAAATGCTGCTAACAAGAGCAGCAGTATCATCCATCATAGACGACCTGAAAAATAGGGGAATAGTTGATGAAATCGAGACAGACCTGACGACAAGCGGGCGCCGACCGATATTGCTGGCGATTAAACCGGATTTTGGTTACGTGGTGGGGATTGATATGGGGGCAACACACCTGGGATTTATGGTGACCGATTTTTCAGCTCATGTGTTGGAAGAAATCGAACACCCCTTTTCGGTAACTGATGGGCCGGAAACCTGCCTGGCAAAAATCGATCAATACCTGGTTGAACTACTCTCTCACCTGAATTTGAAGATACAGCAAATCAATGCTATCGGAATGGGAGTTCCAGGACCCGTTGTGGTTGAAACAGGCGAGGTGAGCATGCCGCCTATCATGCCGGGTTGGCACGCGTTTCCCATCCGCGAGCACCTGGAAAAATTTTGGCAAGTGCCGGTATCGATTGGGAATGACGCTGAGTTTGGTGCTTTGGGTGAGTGGGCATACGGAGCAGGACGCAGGGAGACCAACCTGGCTTATATAAAAGTCGGCACCGGAGTGGGGGCAGGATTATTGATTGATGGGCAGATTTACCGCGGCACTACAGGGTGCGCGGGTGAAATTGGCCATATTACGATCCAGGAAAACGGGCCGCTGTGCACCTGCGGGAACCGGGGATGCCTGGAAGCCATGGCAGGGGGCCAGGCAATTGCACGCAACGCACGGCAGGCCATTAAAATGGGGAAGCGGACGCAGCTTTCAAGATTGAAACCCGAAAAAATCCTGGCAGTACACGTGGCAGAGGCTGCTCATCATGGCGACCATGTAGCCCAGGAAATTATTACCGAGGCCGGTGGGCACCTGGGAATAGCAATAGCCAGCCTGGTGAACCTGTTCAATCCGGGCATGGTGATCATTGGAGGAGGTGTCTCACAGCTCGGAGACCTACTCCTTGACCCGATTCGAAAAACTGTAGCGAAGCGTAGCTTGAATTCTGCAGCAAAAGCGGTACGCATCACATCTGCGGTTCTTGGAAGGAGAGCATCGAGCATGGGAGCTGTCGTACAAGCAACCAACCTTTCATTAGATCGCTTTCTGGATGTATAATTGGTAGATGAAAGGAGGGTTAGATTTATCTAAATAAAAATTAACCATCACGCCAAGTAAACCGGTTGTTGAAAGCAACTTATATCTCAGTATAAAGGAATAAAATAGAGGAGAGAAAAATGACTAAGAAATTTTGGAGTTTGCTGACGGTATTCATCCTGGTCGCAATGATCATGTCAGCATGCGCATCCGCCACACCCACCGCTCAGGCAGTAACCGAGGTGACATTCTGGCACGCCTACGGCACAGGCACGGCAGAGGAGATTGCCCTAGCTGGTGTGCTGGCACAGGCTGCCTATGATTTGCCACAGTATAAAATCAATGTCCTGCAAGTGCCTTTCAATGATATCTTCAACAAATACCGCACCGACGTGGCAGCGGGCGGTGGACCAGATATGTTCGTGGCTCCAAATGACAGCCTGGGTGATGATGCACGTGCCGGATTGGTGGCAGACATCACCGATCTCGCCGAAAGCAAGCTGGGTGACTATGCTCCGCTTTCCATCGAAGGCATGAAGGTGGATGGGAAATTATACGGCATCCCGGAATCCTTGAAAGCGGTGGTTTTCTGGTATGACAAGAGCAAGCTCGCCACCCCACCAGCCACCACCGATGAGCTTAAGGCTCTGATGGAGGGCGGCACACCCATTGGCATCAGCTTTGGATGCTACCATTATTGGGGCTTCTATGGCGCTTTTGGCGGCCAGATCTTCGATTCGAACTGGAAGATCGTCGCTGACCAGGGCAGCGGCATCACCGATGCCATGAGCTACCTGAACGACCTGTACCAGATCGCCAAGACCAATAGCTGGCCGAAGACAGATTCCGATGGCCTGGCACCCTTCCAAGAAGGCAAAATCGTAGCCATCACCAACGGTAACTGGGCGATGGGTGATTACCTGAAAGCCCTGGGCGATAACCTGGCAGTAGCACCGCTACCCGCCGGACCTGGCGGCAAGGCGAACCCGCTGCTGGGTGTTGATGGATATTACATCAACCCGAACAGCGTCAATCAGGAAGCTGCCATCGAGGTTGCCATGTACCTGACCGGCGCCAAGGCTGAGGCGTTGATGATGAAGGCCGGGCACGTTCCCGCCATCACCACCGCCACGGTAACCGACCCATTGCTTCAGGCTTTGCAGGAAGCATTCAAGACTGGTTACGTGCGCCCACAGGTAACTCAATTAGGCCTGTACTGGTCAAACTTCTGCGGTTCTGATCAAATTTTCGAGAAGGGTGTGGATCCAGCCACCTGGGTACAGGAAGCCACAGCAGCCTCGAATAAATAGTGAGCTACGCCAGATCGATGATGTTTGGCAAGCTTGATATTTACAATTAATCCTAGAAGCAAACAGGGATCTTCTCTGTTTGCTTCTAGTTATTGATTAAAGGGTTGTCAATTTACATAAAGGCAAATTATCGTAACTCATCAACAACTACTAACCAGATTAATTATATTTACTTACCATCTAATATTGACCCTTGAAAACTATACCATTGAAGCTGCCTTGATTACTTTTGTGAATTGGGATTAACGAACAAAGGAGGTATCCATGGATATTGCATTAACCGTGGCAAAAAGCAAGAGAGCTATCCAACGAAATGGATTACCATTTTTATACCTCACGCCTGCCTTCATCGTGATGGGTGTGATCACTTTTTACCCGCTGATCTACCAGTTCATCATTTCTTTTTCTGACTTCCAAACCAAGGACCTACTCTTGGGGCTTTCCTCGCCAAAATTAAATTGGATCGGCATACAGAACTACATTGAGATCTTCACGGGAGGTTTACCCGTACAGAATTTTGAGTTCTTCAGAGTGCTTACCTATAACTTTTGGTGGGCTATCACCAACGTGGCGGTGCACGTCCCAGCGGGGATTTTGATTGCCGTGCTGTTAAATATCCATGGAGTATGGTTCAAGCGGTTTTACCGGGCGATCTACGTGCTGCCGATTGTCATCCCTCCACTGGTGGTGGCAACGGTATGGCGCAATATTTTTGACGAGCAATATGGGGCGATGAACCAGTTCCTGACAGCAATCGCCCAGTTTTTTGGCTCGGCTGCTCCGGTTCACCTGCGCTGGTTAACAGAATACACACCTCCCATCCCCTGGTTATTACCCAACTCGCCATTGCCACTGGCATACTATGCCATGATGATCGCCAACTTCTGGCTTGGTTGGCCGTTCATGGTGCTGGTGGCAACCGGGGCGCTGCAAAGCATCTCGAAAGAGCTTTACGAAGCTGCAGAGATCGATGGGGCATCGGGGGCACAACAATTTTTGAATATTACCCTGCCGCTGATCCGCCCGGCGATGATCCCGGCGGCGATTTACGGGTTCACCATGTCATTCAACCTGTTCAACTTCGTGTACTTCATGACTGGAGGCGGCCCGGCAAGATCTACCGAAATTTTGGTCACGTTTGTATTCAGCCTCGTGCGTGACCTGAGATTGTACGGGGCTGCAGCGGCATTTTCGATGATCATCCTGGTGGTTGCATTGATCATTTTCCTGATCACCAACCGCATCACGCATGCAACCGCCACTTACCAGGAGGCATGACATGACCACGCAAGCTTACGATGAGCCAAAACGCAAGAATTTCCTGATCCGTTTCCTGACAATGGATACATCAGGCTCGAAGGGTGTGGGACGTAAATTACCATTGTGGCGCCAGTTGTTAATCCAATTCCTGTGCCTGATCATCTTTGCAGAGGTCATGTTCCCGATCATGTATGTGATCACCATGTCCCTAAGCTCGAAGAGTGAGCGCCCATCATCGCTACAGCTCTTCCCGACTGAATTCTCGCTGACAGCATTCAAGCAGGTGATAGACCGCCCCACCGCCAATCCGGTGACTTTCCTGACGCTATTGAAGAACAGTTTTTTACTCTCCTTTAGCGTTGGAATACTGGCGATCTTGATCGCTGTCTCGGCGGCGTATGCATTTTCGAGATTCAACTTCCCCATGCGGGCGGTGTTAATGGTGCTGGTTTTCGTGCCTCTATTAATGCCTGCGGTGGGGTTGATGACCCCGTTGTTCCTGTTATTAAATAGCTTCAAATACGTGGACTGTGGTGGAGGGGTCCACGCCATCCAGCCATTCATGTCGTGTGCCGCCGGGGTGACCGGAAAAGCGATATTCAACCTACGCGACTCGCTCTTTGGAGTGGGTGTAGCCTTGATCTCCGGTGCGCTGCCCTTTGCAGTGTGGAACCTGAAAGGCTACCTCGACACCATCCCGAGAGAGCTGGAGGAAGCCGGCAAGATCGATGGGGCTGATTCGAACCAAATCTTCTGGAAAATCGTGCTACCGCTGGCTGTACCACAACTTGTCGTAACCTTTTTCCTGGGATTCATCGGGTACTGGCAGGAATTCGCCATGCCCTGGCTGTTCCTCACCCAACCGAAGGACTATACATTATCGATGACGCTCTATAACATGGTGGGGCAATACGCCACGTCCATCCCGTGGAACACTTTCTCGGCGTTTGCCATCATCGTGGCATTCCCGGTGGCGGTAATTTACATCATCCTGCAGAAACAGATCGTCAGCGGCCTGACGCTGGGTAGTGTGAAAGGATAGAGAAAGCGATCTATATACCTATTTGATACTTTTTCGATCTAGCTGAAGGTCATAGGGGAGGGATTTCACCAGCACTTAGCAGGTACCTCCCCTATGCCTCTACTTATTCCGGAATTTTTTTATTCGGGAGTATTCGGATGAAAAGAACTCTTTATTTCATCCTCATCGTGCTGATTATTACCAGCTTCATTTCAGGTTGTGGAAAAAGAAGCAACCCCTCCATCGCTGAAGAGAAACCCTGGTGGCAAAATGCCATATTTTACGAGATATTTGTGCGTAGCTATTATGACAGCGATGGGGATGGCGTGGGGGACTTCAACGGTATCACAGAAAAACTGGATTACCTCGCTAATCTAGGAATCGAGGCGATGTGGCTGATGCCGATCAACCCATCGCCATCTTACCACGGGTACGATGTGATTAATTATTACACCGTCAACCCCGAGTATGGCACGATGGATGACTTTACGCACCTGCTCGATGAAGCCCATGCGCGTGGAATGCACATCATCATCGACCTGGTGATCAACCACACCTCCAACCAGAACCCGTGGTTCGTGGATGCGAACAATAACCCGAACTCACCCTATCGGGATTGGTACATCTGGTCGGACAGCGACCCTGGTTATGCTAGCCCGCTGGGTAATGCCTGGCACCCAGGCAACCAGGGCTACTATTATGGGATCTTCAGCGACACCATGCCTGATCTTAATTACAACAACCCGCAGGTGGGGGAAGAGATGCTGAAAATCGTTAATTTCTGGTTGACCAACGTGGGAGTGGATGGCTTTCGGGTGGATGCGGTTAAGTACCTGATCGAAGAAGGGCAGAAACAGGAGAACACTGTCTCGACGCATGAGTGGCTAAAAGCTTTTTACAGTGCTTATAAAATGGCTAACCCGCAGGCATTCACAGTGGGCGAGGTTTTTGGAGCGGGAGCTTTTGCTGCCACGACTTATCTCGGGCAGCTGGATGAAATCTTCAGCTTTGAGATGGCGGGAGGTTTCGTGAACAGCACACAAGGTGAGGCGAATACCGCCATGGTGAGCGCGATGAAATTCACCTTGAAAGACATGCCTAATGGACCGTATGCCACCTTCCTGACCAACCATGACCAAAATCGGGTGATGAGCGTGGTGAATGGCAACGTGGATAAGGCCAAAATGGCTGCCGGGTTGATGCTGACCTCACCTGGAACGCCATTTATATATTATGGAGAAGAAATCGGGATGGAGGGAGTGAAACCGGATGAGGACATCCGCCGCCCGATGCAATGGGATGGCAGCGCCAATGCAGGGTTCACCAGCGGTAACTCGTGGCGCGCACCGGGAGGAAATTATCTGGTTGCCAATGTGGCTGCTGAAATATCCAACCCGGACTCACTTTTGTCGTTTTACCGGAATTTCATTGTGTTGCGCAAACAGCACGCAGCATTACAGGATGGCGCCTGGGTGATGGTGGATAGCAGCAACACTGGGGTATTTTCAGCCTTACGAATCGACCAGCAGGAGGCGATATTGGTGGTGGCGAACCTGACCAACGCACCCATCACCGATTACAGCTTGAGTTTTCAATCTGATGCGCTGAAAAAAGGTACTTACAAGCTGGCGGCATTATTTGGCCCCGATACGCAATCCGTTTTAAATATCACGGATGGGAGTCTGGGAGGCTTTATTCCAGTGACTGCGCTGCCGCCCTATCAATTGTGTGTATATCAATTACAACCATAGACACCCGGGTAATGAAGCCTGAGGTATGAAAAATAAGTATGTAAGGATTACCATTTTACTGCTCGCTATACTGATGGTGGGGGTAATTGCCGGCGGGTTAAGACTACGGGCGATCGAACAATTGCCGGTGGATTACGATGAGGATGATTACCTAAAGGCTGCCCAGCAATACGCCGGACTGATGCGAACTGGGGATTGGAAGGGCTTTACCGAAACCAATTACCGCCCTGAACACCCACCGCTGGCGAAGATCATTTTCGGCATCAGCATCCTGCCGCTACCAGAGAAGCCGTTGATCCCCGACCGACCAACGACAGCTAGTCCTGACCAAAACCTGCCACAAGACCAACTCTACAATGCGCGCCTGGTTTCGGGGGTTTTAGGGATGCTGGAAAGCGGGTTGCTGGCGATTGTCAATCCGCTGGCGGGTTTGTTTCTGGCAGTGCACTCTTTCACGATCAAATATTCCTCGCAAGTAATGCTTGAGGCATTGCCTGCCTTCACCAGCCTGGTAACCATATTGGGATACATCCAGTATAAACATAAAAACCATGATCCATCAAAATCAAGGGGTATCAATGGCTGGCTGGTGATTTCGGCGGTTTTTTTAGGATTTACAGCAGCCTCGAAATACCTGTATTGTGTGGTTGGGGTGGCAATCATCATAGACTGGCTGCTGATTACCGGTAAAGAATCATGGTGGAGGCGTGCGCTTCCACAGATATTACTATGGTCGGGGATTGCACTGGTGGTGTTTTTCCTGGCTGACCCGTACCTATGGCCTGCGCCAATTGTAAGGTTAAAAGAATCGATTCTGTTTCACGCAAGCTATGCAACAGGGGCGCAGGAGGTGCAATCAGCGCAGTTCCCCATCTGGCAACCCCTGGTATGGTTGGCGCAGTCAGTGCCCTGGAACCGGGAAGTATTCATCCTTGGGATCGACCTGTTAATCAGCATCCTGGGGATCGTAGGTTTCAGCCGCATGTGGGTAAAAGAACGGGTGTATGGGTTATGGCTGGGCGTAGCGATATTTTTCCTGCTGATCTGGCCGACCAAATGGCCGCAATATATACTGATCCTGACCGTGCCTGTATCGTATGCTGCGGCTGAGGGCTTTGGTAGGCTGGTGGTTGAACCAGTAAAGTCTGCCTGGCGGAACAGGAAGGTAAAACGCGAAAGACCACACCTGTCAGTGCGGGAGAGCATCCTGTCGGCGCCATGGCTGCTATCGGGCATCATCACCATGGGTGTTCTGATCCTGTTCCCCTTGATCTACCAGCTGGCCATGGCGATGACCGATTTCAGCGGTTTATCGATCCGAGATGGCATCCAGGGGGGCATATGGAGGGAAGTGTGGCTGGGGATCAGCGGGCAGGTAAAAGCGATCAGCCCATTCTCGCCTGAGTTCGGCAGCTCGACCACGGTGAATTATGCCGGGCCCAGCCTTATAAAGGATATATTTTCTTATGGTGATGGGGGCGCCTTCCTGGTCTTCGAGGTGATCTGGACGGTGCTGTCGGTGGGTTTACAGGCTATTTTTGGCATCGGATTGGCATTATTGCTCAATCGCCGAGAGGTACGCTGGGTGAATTTTTGGAGGACCATATTTGTGCTGCCGTGGGCCATCCCCGAGTTCGTTGGGGCTTTGTTCTGGCTGCGAACCTTTGATCCGAAGGTTGGCTGGGTGGCACAGGCAGCTGGGACTGCGGGTGGCGGCGGTGGGGCAATGATGGTTTCCAACCTGCTGCATGCTGGAGGGCCCAATTTAGCCCTACTTCTGCTGCTGATTGCAGCCACGTGGATTGGATTCCCATTCATCATGTTGGCGGCCTCGGCCAGCTTGAAACTCATCCCGTATGAGGTTTATGATGCCGCAGCGATTGATGGCGCCGCGGGTTGGTCGATGTTCAAGCTCATTACCTGGCCATTACTGTTACCGCTGGTGGTGCCGGTGCTGATCATCAGGGCTATCTTCGCCTTCAATCAGTTCTACCTTTTCTTTGTCTTTGCGCCAATCATCAACTACAGCGGATTCGGCACATTTGCTTACATTTCCTATTCGGTGTTCAGGTACGACAATTCCTATTCGATTTCGGCGGGGATCAATGTCATTACCATCGTCGTGTTAATCTTCCTGTTGATGCTGTTCAACCGGTGGGGAAAGGCCGGGGAGGGAGTGACCTATGCAGCATAAATCATCCCTCTTCCAAAAAATGCTCACTTACCTGGCACTGGTACTGGTAGCACTGTTCGTGCTGTTCCCAATCTGGGAGATGGCATACCTGGCATTCGATGGCGGAATTTACGGCACCCCCACTTCCTTTCGCCTGTTTCCCATCAAGCCCACCCTGAGTATCTTTGCTGATATGTGGAAACAAGCGGGTCAGAACATTTCCTTTTTACTGGCACTACGCAACAGCGTGATCGTATCCTTGGGGGCAGCATTGCTCTCGGTGAT
This sequence comes from uncultured Anaerolineaceae bacterium, assembly GCA_964385625.1. Lineage (GTDB taxonomy): Bacteria > Chloroflexota > Anaerolineae > Anaerolineales > UBA4823 > FEB-25. Next base: position 10,270 of record CAYLPS010000067.1, read on the forward strand.
TCTGGGAGCCAGCATGGCGTATGCCTTTGCGCGTTTCCGTTTCCCAGGGCGGCAGGCCGGCCTGTTTGGATTGCTGGGGGGCACGCTGCTGCCGCCGGTGGCATTGATGACCCCACTTTTCCTGTTGGCGCGCACTTTGAACATCCAATCCACACTGCTCGCGCTGACCATCGTGTATACCTCATTTGCCATGCCGTTTGCGGTGTGGAATATGCGGGCGGCTTTCCAGGCGGTGCCCAAGGAATTGGAAGAAGCGGCATTCCTGGATGGGGCGGGAAATCTGAAGACCTTCTGGTATGTAGATTTGCCGCTGGCGCTCCCCGCCATTGGCATTGCAGCCATTTTCGCCTTCCTGATCGGCTATTCTGAGTTTGCCCTAGGCTGGATGTTCGTCACGCGCAGCAGCGAGGTAACCCTGGCGATGACCTTATCCAACATCCTGATCCAGGGTTCCAAGCAGTGGTCGATGATGGCAGCGATATCGGTCTTAATGAGCATCCCGGTGGTGGTGGTATTTATCGTGCTGCAAAGAGCCTTTTTGCAGAGGATGCTACTTGGGAATCTTAAAGCATAAGAAGAGCAGCTGTTTTACTGCAAGAGTTGATTGCTATCAGGATTCGAAAAACAATACTACTGTATAAAGCGGAAGTTTTATGAATGGTGAAAAGACAGAAAACCTGACCAGAGCAGGATTAAACCTGCAAGTTTAGTGATTTCATGATCATGAAAATTGCCGCGGTTAACAGGCCTACCGTCGAGATGATAAGGCCCACGATGGCGATTTTTCGATCCATGGAGCGCATCCCGAAGATACCCATCAGCGTCCCAATGATGGCAACGATAATCCCAGCTACGGGCAAGGCAATCCCGGCACAGAAACTAAAAACACCGAATGCTACGGAGAGCAAGGCTAGATATTTATTGGTGCGTTCTTCGGGATCCAAGCTATCGTAATCTGGCTCCATGGCGCTCCGCTCACCAAGCAGGTGCACGACCAGTGAAAATGGCTGCGTAAAGTATTGGGTGACCGATTGACATATTTATCAAGTATTAATTCCAGAAATAATCGTGTACTTCGTATTATAGTCCTCTCATATAGAAAACAGGCATAATTTTCGGCTTTCTCAGATATAATCACCTCTTCAGGCTCCCAGGAATGATCCTTACAAGGAGGGATTGTGATGGCTAGCCCAATGCTGACACGTCTGAAAATCGAACCAACGCCATGGATCGATGATCACAGGGTCACTTTCGTGTGGAAAGGTAAAACTGCGCCGCGCCTGGTGGGTGATTTCACCGGCTGGGATACTGGCGAACCCATCGTGATGCAAAAAGCTGGGGCAGGATTTTGGACCTACCAGCTTGAATTTCATAACGATGCATATATAGAGTATGGATTCCAGAGGGGTGAGGAAAGCATCCCTGACCCGTTCAACCCACGCCAGACGTCCAATGGTATCGGCGGCTTCAATAATTATTTTTCCATGCCTAAATACAAGGCTTCTAGACTCTCGAGGAGGAAAAGAAAAATTCCCCATGGGACGATAAAACAATACAACCTTGCCACAGATAATTTAATAGCTGGAAAAATGCGTGCGGTCAGCTTGTACCAGCCACCGGTGAGCGAAGCTGTGCCTTTGGTGGTGGTGTGGGATGGGCAGGATTACCAACACCGCATTCACCTGGACCATATTGTGGATAACCTGATTGATAAGGGAAAGATCCAACCTGTAGCCCTGGCGTTCGTGGAAAACGCAGGCCAGGATTTACGTAATTTAGAATACACCTGTAATGACGCCACTTTGGGATTTTTAATGATGCAGGTTGTATCCCTGGCACGAAAAGAACTAAATTTAATCGATGTTAAGGCATTTCCAGGTGTATATGGTGTAGCAGGCGCATCGATGGGTGGATTGATGGCGCTCTATACGGGAATGCGCTTTCCCCAGATATTTGGGAGAGTGATCAGCCAATCGGGAGCTTTTTCATTGGGAAATTTTGATACGGCCGTGTATGACCTGGTCTATAAGAGGCATATCCATACGTTACAGGTGTATATGGATGTGGGAGTGTATGACCTGAAGGGATTGTTGGAAACCAACCAGCGCATGCAGAAGCTGCTAACTGAGAGAGGTTGCAGCATCGTTTATCGCGAATATCATGCGGGGCACAATTATCCAGCCTGGAGAGATGATATCTGGCGGGGGTTCGAGGCGCTCTACGGGAATGGGAAATCCAAAGCAAAAAAAAGAAGAAGTGGATGCAATATGGCACCTGAGAGCTTGATCGGTGGCATTAACCCTCCACGAAGAACTGCTTGATGGTCAATAGTATAATTGACTAACCATCTCGGACAGGCTTCCAGTAATGGGCATTCATTCAGGAGACCTGCGCCAATACGGCAGGCAGATGCAGAATCGTCGAACATTACTCATCATCAGCGGCACGATATTGATCATGTTGCTTTTCCTGGGAGCATGCCAGCGGGCTGAAATTGGGGTGACTCCGACGGTGACCAGCAGCATGAGCCCGTCGGCGAGCCTTGTGGTTGGCGAAACCAGCTATCCTACGACTGAACCCAGCTCGGTAGCGGACACCGCGACAAGCGTGTCACCCACCAGCGAGGCATATCCTCATCCAATTGGGACACCAACGACCAGCCCTTACCCGCCACCTGGCTTGCCAAGCCCAACGATATCTATTATTGGTAGCGAGACACCTTATCCCGGCCCTCTCGCCTCAGCAACCGAGGCGCTTCAGGAGACCGTGCAAATTGAAAAGACCGACACTATTGAGGCGCCGACTGAAACGGCAACGGCTGGCAGTACCGAGGCATACCCGGGACCAGAATATCCCCCAACAATCACGCAGCCCTATCCAGGCCCATATGTCACTCCCACGCAGAGGCCATATCCCGGGCCTGAAACACCAACAAGCAGGCCATCCAGCACTTCTGACGGCTCGAAAACACCCACCATAACCCAAAGAACCGCACCGGTTATTACCACTACTGGAACTCCCAGCAGCCCAACCCCACAGATGTCTCCACCGGCGGTAACTGTCACACCACCGGGCATCCCGGTTGAGCTTCCACCTCCAAAACCGGAATCACCCCCACCAGCTGGAAGCGCGGTCACTATCTGGCATTCCTGGAACAATACAGAAAGCGATATGCTAAATGAGATCATCCGTTCCTTCCAACGATTTTACCCGGATGTGACCTTTGCACTGCAATATTTCCCTCTAGATGACCTTTATGATACCTTTTACCAGTCAGCATACCTCGGGACCGGCCCGAGCTTGCTGCTGGGCCCTGCGGAATGGGGGGTAAAGCTATTCGACAGCGGGTTAATCAACGACTTGAGCCCGTATGTAACCGCCGATTTCCTGGCGGATATCATTCCAGCTGCGCTGGCATCGGCAGAATATAACGGTAAGCTCATCAGCCTGCCACTGTCACAACATGGGGAAGTGATGTTCAGGAACACATCCATCATCGATACTGCACCGCAGACTTTCGAAGAATTAAGCTCATTATCGCACGAAGCCACCCGGGCAGGGATCGTTGGCACATACCTCGAGCGGGGAGCATTCTTTTCAGCGGCTGATCTGTATGGATTGGGCGGGAAGATGATGGATGAGCAGGGTTACCCGGCTTTCGACAACAACTACGGTTTGCAATGGCTCAACCTGTTAAGAGATTATGATGTGGCAGGCGCAGTCACTTTTAACACCAATCTCGACCTGAACATGTTCAAACGCGGCAGGGTGGGTATCATTATCGATGGAACATGGAATACGACCAGTCTGCAAGCGGCAATCGGTGCGGAAAACCTGAGCATTGATGCCTGGCCTACCTACGCGAGTGGCCACATGTCTGGCTGGGTGCAAGCTGATAGCGTATTCTTGAATGCCAACTGCCAAGAAGGTGACCGCTTTGCAGCGCTGGCATTTATGGGATACCTGCTTGACCCCAGCGTACAAAAGGCGCTGGCTGAAGTGGGATATATCCCATCAGTCTCAACCACTCAACCGCGTAGCACTTTGATCCAGCAGGCGATGGCGGCTTTCGCGGATGGGGTGCCCTATCCGATTACGTTCGATAATAACTGGCTGCAACTATATTGGAGTGAGCTTAATAAAGCTATTAAAAGCGTATTGGTGGACGGGGTCAGTCCTGAGAGTGCATTAAAGGCTGCCAGCAAGACGCTTAACTCCGAAATATATAGCCTATCAACTACTCCATAGGGAAACCATGAGCACACCTGAGTGGGTACAAGATGCCATCTTTTACCAGATATTTCCTGACCGATTCGCCAATGGTGACCTAGAAAACGACCCTCCAAACCTGGTGAAATGGGGGTCTGTGCCAACAAGCTGGGGGTTCCAGGGCGGCGACCTGGCCGGCATCCTTCAGAAATTAGATTACCTGCTAGACCTGGGCATCACGGCCATTTACCTGAACCCAATCTTCCAGGCTACCTCGAACCACCGCTACAACACCACGAGCTACTACCAAATTGATCCAAAACTGGGCAATCTGGAAGATTTTCACAGGCTGATCACGCAGGCTCATCAGAAAGGGCTGCGGATCATCCTGGATGGCGTATTCAACCACTGCGGGCGGGGATTTTTCGCCTTTAATGATGTGCTCGAAAACCAGGATTATTCCCCTTACCGAAATTGGTATCATATCAAACGTTTCCCGGTGAACGCTTATTCGTGGGGAGAGGCAACAGATTACCTGGGTTGGTGGGGGATGAAAAGCCTGCCCAAGTTCAACACCAGCAATCCTGCCACCAGGAAATACCTGCTGGATGTGGCCCGTTATTGGATCGAGCAAGGGGTAGATGGATGGCGTTTGGATGTGCCCAATGAGATCAATGATGACAGCTTTTGGGCTGAATTCAGGCAGGTGGTCAAATCTGCCAATCCTGAGGCTTACCTGGTGGGTGAGATCTGGTCACCTGACCAGCGTTGGGTGGGTGACAGGCACTTTGATGGATTGATGGATTACCCGGTGATGGAGGCAGTATCCAGCCTGCTGGCAAGCAACACTCTGGACGCGGCTCATTTTGCAGAGAAAGTGGAGGGATTGCTGTCATTTTACCCGCGTGAGAACGCGTATGCCATGTACGTGCTGCTTGATTCGCATGATACCGAGCGCATACTCACCAAGCTGGGCAATGATGTAGCCAAGATGAAACTGGCATACCAGTTCCTGTTTGCCTACCCTGGGGCACCGGCGATTTATTATGGCGATGAAATCGGCTTGACGGGTGGAAAGGACCCGGCATGCAGGGGAGCCTTCCAGTGGGATGAGGCGCAGTGGAATGTGGAAATTCGTAATTTCCTAAAAAAACTGGTGCAGCTGCGGAAATCACACCCAGCCCTGCGCAGGGGAGATTACCAACATGTGGCCCAGGAAAATGCTCAATGTTACGCATTTACACGATTCACTGAAGAGGATAAGGTGTTGGTGGTGCTGAACGCCAGCGGTGCGAAGATGAAGGTGGCGCTGGATGCAAGTACGATAGGTTGGGAAGACAGCAGCATGGTGCATGACCTGATTGACCCCAGAAAGCAAAGTGTCATCGCGAACAACACACTGGAAATTAACCTGCCTGCCTGGGGGGCTGCATGGCTGGTGTAATTCGCGGTATACTTGTTCGCACCTGATCGGGGTAAAATAAAAATGAGCCTGGAACCTATTCCTGACATCCAATTACCGTTATTTGTTTACGGGGAGCCCGCTGAAAATATCGCCGAGCTGCTGCCGGCAGTGTGGAATGCAACCCAGGCCTTGATCTCACCGGATGCCACCACCAGGCAAAGAGGCCTGGAGGCGGTGCTGGAATTGGGGGCGCAGAGAGCATCACCGCTGGTAGCTTACCTGATTGCCGCCTGCATGAGCGACACTGACTTGCATATTCGCAGGAGGGCGATTTATATTATCGCCGATCTGATTTCGATCGAGGCTGGTGGCTTGCCAGCCAACGAGGAGATCAGGAAGGTAATCATCGGCTACCTGCACAGCGCGAGTGAGAAAATACCATACAACTTGCTGGAAGTGGCGTTGATCGATCCTTTTTCAGAGGCGAGCATCTTTCAGATTTTCAATGTTTGCCCACTAGCCGGAATAACTCTGGGGAAGATCCTGGCAGACGTGAAGAATCCCGTGCCAATCCGGCAGAAAGCGATTTATTTCGTGGGTTGGGTGGGCTATCAGGAGGTATTACCGGTCTTAAAGCGATTGCTGGAGCGGCTGGAGACACGGCAGTCGGAGCAGTACACCATGTCGTTTGCAGCGAAGCTGCGCCAGCACGATGATGAAATTTTGCCAGCATTGCGCATAGCCATTGAAAGACTTATTTCTGGTTAGTAAAACCCATAGATTGCATTATCAATCGATAATTCAGGCAGGCTAAAGAATAAGGATGCGTATTTTTTGCCTAGAGATTATTATAGATTTTAAATTTCAAAGGGGGGAATAAGGAATGGTGGTCAATTAAATAACATCACAGGCCAGGTTATAAAATAAAATTGAAATCAATCTAAAAGGGCAGGGAGTGCTTGCAGTTCGGGCAGACCGTTTCACCCGGCTTGACAACGAAGCCGCAATTCGGGCAGGTGCGCGGCTGCACCTCACCCAAGGGAGCACCACAGGCGATACAGCTTGGCTCACCTACCGGGTTGGCGGTAAGGCAGTAGGGGCATACGGCGCGGCGCAGGCGGTTGGAAAGCTCTTGAGTGGCGCCTGCCAGGCGGGCCACATCGTCAATCGTTTGCCAAATTTGCTCGTTGATCTGCAGGTTTTGGATATCCTGAGCCAGGTCATCCAACCTGCCCAGCAGGTTAAACGGGCTGCGGATGGCTGCCAGGGCAGTTGTACCCAGGCTGGCTGCAATACCCATCCAGGCCTGCTGGCCGAGCTGCACCGCAACGCCATCCTCAACTTTTTGCAGGATCACCGACAAGGTGGTATCACCACCAGCCATGGCACCCGGCCGGGTGCCAATTTGCACGATGAGGCGCTCAGGATCGCCGATTTG
>CAYLPS010000068.1:0-17116 GCA_964385625.1 uncultured Anaerolineaceae bacterium
TCATCGCCAGGGGCACATTGCGCTTGAGATCCCATACGCGATAGACTGCCCCCATACCACCTGAGGCAATAAAGGCATCCACCCGGAACTGCCCTGATAAAACCCGATTAATAATGTCAGCCATAACTTTTCCCATACTGTATCAGGCTGATACTAATTCTAAAAAAATACGATCTCATTTTTATAGTTACTTCTCTCCAAATTAAAAGGCTTTGATGAACAAATATACGTTTAGAAAAACTTGAGCTTAGTAGATCAAATATTTCTAAGGCATGGTTGGAGAAGTGTCATTACATTGATAACCTGCGAGGTAATCTTCGTATCGGGTTGGACCTTGAACTGTAAACATTGCAGTTGCTTGTAATTGACCATCAATATAGGTCTCTAAGCGCCACTCACCCGGTGCTAACGAGTAATCGTAATCGTACACCTTTTTAAGAAAGACTCCCTCAGAAGTCCATCCACTACCCCATTTACAGTTATAGTCAAGGTACAAATTCCCGTTTACATACCATCGACGGCCATATGAAGTGCCGGGTTTTAAATTCTGGTAACTATATGAAAAGTACACCTCCTTAATCCCCTGTGGGAAAACTGATTGTGGCCCATTGAGGCAATTCTGATCTACGCAAAACTGAATTTCTCCAAATTGAGGCGCGGTTGAATTCATCCCATCCATCGCGCATCGAAAACCAATCACATTACTACGATTATTTGAGTAGTTCCAAAGGCGATAGACTGTGGTTACTAGGATTAAATTACCATCATAGTCACTCGCCCATGAACCACCTCTAAATGGATGTCCTTCCCCTGAAGTAGGCCCAGTTGGATTTCGATCTGGCATTTGTTGGTAATATGTGTCGAGATAGAAATCTGATACCCATTCCCATACATTTCCGGCCATATCATACAAGCCATACGGGCTGAGACTCGCAGAATAGCTGGCAACATTAATCGGGCCATGATTTTCATGGTTATAGTTAAGCAAATTTGAGTTAGGAGGTGAATTCCCCCATGTAAAAAGCTGTCCTTGTTCCCCCCTGGCTGCTTTTTCCCATTCTGCTTCGGTCGGCAAACGCATCCCAGCCCATATGCAGTAAGCACTTGCATCATCCCAGCTCACCTGGACAACGGGATTTTGCTCTCTTCCAATAATATTCGACGTTGGTCCAAATGGATGTTGCCAATCGGCTCCATTAATATAAGGAGGTTTTTCATCAATTATTGGCGAATAAACGTATCCACCTCCCTTGTTTTCTGCGGTTGTCTGATAACCAGTAGCTGCAACAAACCTGGCAAACTGCTGGTTGGTAATTTCATTTTGACTAATCCAATAGCTGTCTAGGTAAATCTTCCTCTGAGGTGAAGTATCAACAAGTTCAGCAGGATTGCAATTAGGACATATCCTAAGAATAGCATTTAGCTGGTCAGCAGTGAGCCCCATTAAGAATTCCCCCTCTGGTACATTAACCAGTATCGATCCATCTCCGACAGTGATCGTCTTATTAAATTGTGTTGGATTTGAAATAATGGTCGTTGTAGTAGGGCTGGTTGTGGGAGTTGGTAAATTAACTACTGCGGTTGTGGTCTGACCAATGATAGAGATATTTGCGGTTTTGATAGGAGAAGCAAATAATGCAGGACTTGTTTGAGGACGTGTATTTTCCGAAGAAGATGGATTTAGAATACGATTTTGAATGAACACCATTCCCGTAATAATGATAATAATCAAAAATATTGGAGCAATCAGGTATATACTGACCGGTTTTTTCGATTTGATTTGTGATCTAGTATCTCTATTTGTTATTTCACTGTCAACATTTGCTTTTTCACCTTGGATTCGATCTTGAACATGTTGGATAGTTACCCCGGCAGAATTACAGAGTACTTGATATAGTTCATTTACCTTTTGATAGCGTTGAATGGAGTCTTTGTGTAAAGCTTTTAAAATTATCAGGGCCACATCTTCATGTAGATCTGGATTGTATATCCTCGGATCAGGAGGTTGAAGTGCAAGGTGTGCATAGCGGATGCGTTCGTTAGCCGTAGCACCACCACTCTCGGTGCCCTTCTCATCACCCTTGAACGGACGCTGCCCGGTGAGCATCTCAAACAACATTACCCCCAGGGCATATACATCTGTCGCAGGGCTTACCGCTTCCCCCCGGATCTGCTCCGGCGCCATGTAGGCCGCCGTCCCCACTGTCGCTAGCGTAGTGGTCGTGCTATCAGAATGCCGGGCAATCCCAAAGTCGGTCAGGTAGATGTTGCCCCCCTGGTCCACCATCACATTCCCTGGCTTTACATCACAATGTACCACTCCGAAAGCGTGTGCGTAGCCCAACGCGGCACTGAGCGCTTTTAGGTAGACTAACACTTCTTCTACTGCCATGGGCTTGCCATGACGCTCACGTAAGATCTCTTTCAGTGACGGACCATCCACGTACCGCTCCAGCAGGAAGGCAAAATCGGCGGTCTGGTATAGGCCATAGAATGGGACGATATTCGGGTGCGCCAGCTTCTTGAGGGCATTGGCTTCACGTTTGAAGCGCTTGAACATGGTGGGGTCTTCGGAGAGATCGGTATGCAGGACCTTCATCGCCAGGGGCACATTGCGCTTGAGATCCCATACGCGATAGACTGCCCCCATGCCACCTGAGGCAATAAAGGCATCCACCCGAAACTGGTCAAGTAGGATTTGACCAATCAGACCTGTGCTCATAGGTGATCCATCATTTCGATTAAGGTCCCCAATAAGGTAACCAATCTAGTAAGCTGTTATGTGTGAGTACTTGCAGATCGCTCCCATCTTTTTTAATGACACAGATTTCACCTTGTTTTGTGCTTTGGTATCCTTCCGGATAGCATAAAAATCCAATCCAATTTCCATCAGGAGAAAACGCAGGACTCAGGTTATCTCCAATTGTTGTAACTTGCTGAGCAATGACGCCATTTGTATTGATTAAAAATATTTGTCTGCTAGGCTTAACCCCTTGAAAGATGGCTATATAATTCCCATCAGGAGACCAGCTCGAACGACTCCCAAGATTAGAAGAAAAAGATAATGGATGAGGATTACTTCCATTCACGTCAATAACATATATGCTGCCATCAGAACTAAAGAAAGATAATTGAGAGCTATCTGGCGACCATGAAGGATAGGCTCCGCCTCCTGAGAAAATGTCGTGGATATTACTTCCATCACGATTCATAATATATAACGACATGACATTATCTCTCTTATTTGCAAAAGCGATGAGGTTATCGTTGGGTGAAATACTGGGGGATGTAGGCTCGCCTAGGACCGGTGTTAGGGGTATTGTTTTTCCACTAGACAGGTCCATATCATAAATAGCGTGATCTCCAGACATATTGGAAATGAATACAATATGATTGCCATCCGATGATATAGTTGGATACAAAGAAGATCCTTCAGTATTGGTCAATTGACGTTGTCCAGTCCCATCAGCGTTGACAATGCAAATTTGGTCGTATATGTTATCGTCCCTCGAAACCTCACAGGTGTAGGCAATTTTCCCTGGTGGTTTCGAATTCAAGACGGCCAAAGAATCGTTAATTGTGGTAGGCGTGTCGATTAGAAATGGTGTATTTGTTTTCTCATAAACAGGTACATTAATTGTTGTATTTGTAGATTGGATTATCAGAGTTTCAGTAACCTGTAGTATTGGCATTACTGTAGTTTTTATTGGTGAAACTTCATAAAGACTAGTTGAACTGGCGTCTTCGATCCTATCCTGAAGATATATATTAATCTTCGGTTGCCGTAATATAAAAAGTATCACGATTATGATCAAAGAAAATCCTATGATAATTCCTGATATTGCTCGACGCCTGGGTAAACCGGTCAGCATTGCATTCGTTTGTTCGATTTCTCTTCCAGGTATCCATAAACCATTTACATCCATCGCCCGCTCTGGTAAGGATTCTGGATTTACATCTATTGAATTACAAAACGCTTCGAAGAGTCTATTCGCTGACTGGTATCGTTGTTGCGGATTTTTATTTAAGGCTTTTAACACAGCGTAAATAATGCCATCAGGCAATACAGGATTAAGATTTCTCGGATCAGGAGGTGATAGTGTTAGGTGACCAAAGCGGATGCGTTCATTGGCAGTTGATCCACTACTTTCTGTTTGTTTCTCGTCCCCTTTGAAGGGTCGCTGGCCAGTCAACATTTCGTACAGCGTGACCCCTAAGGCATAGATATCGGTTGCCGGGCAGACAGCCTCCCCTCGGATCTGTTCAGGCGCCATATAGGCAGCTGTGCCAACCGTGGATAGGGTAGTGGTGGTGCTCTCCGAGTGTCTGGCGATCCCAAAATCAGTGAGATAGATATTTCCACCCTTATCGATCATCACGTTCCCTGGTTTGACATCACAGTGCACCACCCCGTTAGCATGGGCATACCCCAACGCTGCGCTGATTGCCTTCAGGTAGGTCAATACTTCTTCTAGCGGGAGAGGTTTACCTTGTCGCTTACGCAGGATGTCCTTCAACGAAGGGCCATCGACATAGCGCTCGAGCAAGAAAGCAAAATCGCTAGTCTGGTATAGCCCATAGAAGGGTACGATATTCGGATGGGCCAGCTTCCTGAGCGCATTGGCTTCGCGTTTAAATCGCTTAATTATCGAGGGATCGTCGGCCAGGTCGGCATGCAACACTTTCATTGCAAGCGATACATTACGCTTGAGATCCCAGACACGATAGACTGCCCCCATGCCGCCAGAGGCGATGAAAGCATCCACTCGAAATTGACCCAATATCGTTTGACCAATCAAATCGGCGCACATATAAGCACATCTTCCTATGAACGAGGTTAATCGCGGAACTCAAATTCAGTGGAGCCAATGCGGATGCGATCGCCAGTTTTGAGGGCCATGGCAGAAATTTTCTGTCCGTTGACGAATGTTCCGCCTTTACTGCCCTGATCCTGGATGAACCAACTACCCGCATTGAATCGAATCACGGCATGTTGGCGTGAAACGTTGGTATCAGTCAAGCAAATACCCGCTGAACGATTTCTTCCAATTGCCATACCATCATTCAAATCAAAGCTTTGTTTAATATTCTGACCGCTTAGGACAATTAATCGAACACGCATCGCTGATGATGTGCCCGATCGAGGTGCGATATGTATTCGTTTGCGATGAACGGTGGTATAAAGCACGATTATCATTACCACACCGCCACCTAAGACGATTGTCAGCAACGCAACTGGAAAACCGGGCATAGTAGGCGTGGTGACAGTTGGCTTATTGGTATTGGGTCTGACGGAGAGTATAGCGTTATAAGTCGTTGTACCTTCTGGGACATTCACACCCAGAGCCTGCACCTGCCATTGGCCTTCCAGAGGATTTTGGATAATCACACTAGCAAGGTAATCACTCGCTGAAAGTGAAGCGCCTTGATAATTCGAGGCTACCTGCTGCCCTTGAGGGTCGATCAGAATCGCGCCCAATTGGCTGCCAGGCCAATTGAGGGTATATAACATTTGGCTTTGGTTGACCGGGACATTGACCGTATTGATCAGTAATTGCTGCCCTTGAGAAATGTTCCCAGTCTGGCTTAGCAATATGTTCCCCGTGGAAACATGGCGTAATTGAACATATACATTGGCTAGGGCTGTGGCATTTTGAGCATTATAGTATGCACCACATCCAGAAGTTTGAGCAACAGATCGTAGAAAATCTTCGTCAATTGAGCCGGCTGCTGGATCACCAAAACCTACAACGTAAATACATATTTTTGAACTAGCTGCCTGTGATGCCAAATCCAAGACCTGCTGCTTAGCGGTGCCCTCATCCACGCCCATGTCACCACCCAACCCGACATTTGGCAGACCATCACTGAGCAAAATGATCAGGGGTTTCGATCCTGTAGCGATATTACCCAGCATGCGTAGTCCCAGTTGCAGACCATCTGCCATGGCTGTACGCCCAGTAGCGGATAAGCTATTTAGCGTAGCCCGAGCTGCGTTGAGATCACTTGTAGGATCCAGATTTTCATAGGATTGGTAATTGAAGCTAGCTATCCCCAATGCTATATTAATAGACCCCGCTTGTTTTTCAGCCTCCAAAATATCAAACACACGTTCCCCGGCTTGTTTGGCAGCGTCAATCTTGATCATACCGCTCGGATCATCCATGTTCATAGTGTCGGAGGCATCGAAGATAAGGACGGTGGAAGAGTCACCACCGATAGGTGGAATAATACTTGGTGTTGGGAGCGTACCAAGCGGGTATGGTGGTGGCGTGTATTCTGCATATTCGTTTGTTGAATTAGGAATTGTCGAAGTATCTATGGCGCCTTCTGACGCAAATGCTTCAGGGATTTTAATTACATTATCTATAGTGACAAAAATTTTTGCTTGTTTTCCGGGTTCTTGCCAATACTTAACTTCGACATCTTCACTACCAAATCCGATTTCAGTCGAGGATCCTGTCCAATTTTGATCAGGACTATCGGCTTGTATCTTTACTTCACCTTCGACTCGAATTTCAATATGACCTTGCATAGTTACTTTAATCTTATAAAATGGCAATATCCCGCCCTTAGTAGTATTCCATATTACAGAAGGACCCAATTGAATATACTGTTTAATATTTCCGGGTTCACCTTTCGGCACCCACTCAAAGTCTATATATTTATCCTGCCTCAGTAGCGTGGGGTTGGTAAACAAGTTCGGAGTTGCGAAAAAGCTGGTTTGCCACGAAGCATTATTCTCATCGACGATTTCATATGTACCATTAAAATTCCATACGATTGAACCACGTTCAAAGTCATTTCTATAGCTTGTATATGTTGGCGATGAGGTTGTGCTTTTCCATTCGTAAGTATGTGATATTGGTAAACCTAAAGCCCCGCTTAGTCCCCCTCGCTGATAATATATTTCCCAGACAGGACCTATAATAAAATAAGCAATTCCATTATTCTCAACCATCGCTGTGTTCATTCCATACCAAGGAAATCCAATTTGAAATGAAGGCCCAAACTCTTGATATAGATAATTTGTCCCTGGCCAGTTTCTGACCGGCATTTGGCTCATGCCGAAAATGAAATTACCACCAAATTGGTCATAAGTGGTATTGAATGCGGTATGCTTGCGGAGGTTATTAACATCATAGATATCAGACACTCTCATTTCTTCATAACCAACGCCGTAGTTCGAACTACGAATTTGTTGGCCATCTGTTAATGTAGGAATGCCATTGAATGGCTCCGGCCTAACTGCGTTAAGGTTGCTAAGCAAGTTACATTGAGCCGTTGATAGGCCTGTATCACAATGGTACATAGCAAAATGTAAATGGGGTCTGAAACCACCAGAACCATCCACATACCCGAGTGGTGTACCTTGACTCACCCATTGCCCTGCTTTTACTAACAGTGCATTGTTTCTAAGATGGGCATATCTACTTTCATAGCCGAATTCATGACCAATAACTACATTGGAACCATATCCATCATTTCTATTTTTGGCTTCAATTACAACGCCGTCAGCTACGGATAGAACGAGAACCCCTTCATCGTTTGTTTCATTAGAAGAACCCGAACCATTAAAATCTAATGCAAAATAATCCCAATTACAATGTAGCTGCCCTTGGGCTGGGTTACAATCGTAATAAAAACTGCCATCATTTCCAACATGCCAAATAATTCCGGCAGGCCAAGGTGCTTGAATTGGAAATGGTAAAGTTTGTGTTTGATTAGTATTCGCCTCCTCAAACGATGCTATTACCCGGGTTTCAGTAAATAAACCTTGTAATAAAACTATTAATAGAGCAATCCGAGCAAAGAGCTTCAAGCGAATATGTCTATTACCTCGAAAAATAAATACAGACATGATGACTCCTTCAAATCCACCCAACTAGCATTTATTGGTAAACTCATGAACGATATTTTGAAAAATCATTTCTCCCTGAACTCAAACACCTGGTAATAGCCAATCTGAATAATATCTCCGTGGTGAAGCTTTAGCGGTGCGTTGGGCTGAATCCTCTGACCATTTAGCATAGTTCCTACAGTACTGTTTTCGTCCCGAATATATACACCTCGCTTTGTGCGGATGAATGTGACATGGTGTCTGGATACACTTGATTCTTTGATAGGCAGTTGGTTGGTGCTGCTCCGGCCAACAGTCAGCTCATTCATCAAAAGAGAAACTTTCTCCCCGGCAAAAAAACCTGACCGCCCGAGCAAGCATGGGCCACTCACCTGCGTATAATAATCAGCTGGTTCACGTGGTGGTGGAGTTGGAAATATCTTGGGTGGCTTGACTATTGGCGAACTGGCGAAGAAAGTTTTAATAATGGTTTCACCCAGACTGGCTGGAGAGGCTTCCCAACCAGCTTTATTAGCCTCAGCTCCCACCATGTGACAGGCATATTCGTAGGCGTCACGCATCTCTAAGGTAGAACCGTAGCGCCGTGATGGTTCTTTGTTCAAGGCAGTGGCTATGACTGTCGCCACGTCCATTGGGATGGAACGATTGAGCTCATTGATGGCTGCAGGTTGCAGGTTTAAATGCTCCCAGGCAATGCGAGCACGCACCGTGCTACCCTGACTGCTGGGTGACTCGCCTCGAAATGGCACCAACCCCCCACTTAACATCTCAAAGACCGTTATCCCTAGAGCGTAAACATCAGTCCGGGCATCGATTTCGCTGCCTGAAAATTGCTCAGGTGCCATGTAAGGAGGCGTACCTCCACTGATATTGTCAGATGCAATCCGGGCCACGCCGAAATCTGAGAGCAAGACCCGGCCATCCACATGGATCAAGATATTGGCAGGCTTGACATCACAATGGAATACCTGGCTTTGATGAGCAAAATTCAATGCTGAACATACGGGCTGCAAAACACCAGATACCTCCTGAAGGCTAAAAGGCCTTTTGCGGTCCACTATGGCCTGGCGCAAGTTTGTGCCATCCACCCAATCCATGATAATAAAAACATTTTCCCCTTCTCTTTCAAATTCATAAAGTCGGACAATATTGGGATGCTCCAGCTTGCGTAATAATTCGGCTTCCTTGGTGAAGAGCTGGAAAGACTTGGGATTGCTTGCCAGATCACGGCGCAGTACCTTGACCGCCATTTTAGTGGAGCGCAACCTGTCCCAAGCCAGGTAGACATCCGCCATGCCTCCCGCGCCTACCAACTCGCGCAGGTAATATTGATCGAGAAGAGTTGTGCCGACTAAGGAGGTCATGGATTAATCTAGCCCATTTATGGACCCCATCTGGGTTGGTAATCGCAATACGAATTATTGGTCAACCGGCGTATATCGGTTCCATCCACACGCATGATATAAATCTCACAACCATCGTTATCTCCGAAACGATCCATATAAGAGGTAAACGTGATCCATTTTCCATCTGGCGAATAACTGGGTGCCAGATTGTTGCCTCCATCGGTAAGGTACTTCCTGTTCGCACCATCAATGTCAAATACCACTAATTCGCGCTGCCATTGAGGCCCCATATATGAAGCAATCTCATTCCCTAAGGGGGACCAATCACTTCTTCCACGCAAATCTGGTACGCTGGAGATTTGCCGGATATTCGCTCCGGTTGCATCAACAATGAACAATTGTTTTTGATCAAGCGGACCACATGCAAAGAGGATTTGATTCCCCTCAGGGGACCACACCGGGTCAAGGCAATCATTCGTCATCCCAACCACCTGGTGCAGGTTGCTTCCATCTCTGTTCATCATCCAGATACGCTGGAGATTATCTAAATTTCTTGTCGCTACAATCATCTTTCCATCTGGAGATATTTCAGGTCCGGAAAATTCACTGCTTTCGTATGTAATTTGGGTCAGGTTATTGCTCCGCAGATTCAATTCGTAAAGCTCCCAGTGCCCGGTCCTAAAAGATGGAAATATTACTGATTCACCATCGGGAGCAACAGAAGCATAATAATTGCTGCTTGTATCAGTGAGCTGCCGAAATCCGCTACCGTCGGCATTTATGATACAAAGCTGGTTCCGATTTATATCCTGATAAACTTGGCAGGTATACACGATCTTACCCCAAGGTGCATCGCCAGTAGGAGTGGGGGAAGCGGTTATCGTAGGCAGAGGCAAAGATGTATTCATCCGAATGGGCACAGGTGTGAGTGTGGGTTGAAATGGTTTGGTTGGAGTGACTAGGATATCAATAGCCGTTGTCCTTGTAGAGAAGTTGCCCATCATAGCAATTGGGGTGGATCCCACACTCCCACTGATCGATCGGAATCCAAAAATTGTTATAATTACTAATAGTATTCCTCCTCCAAGCGCTAACCAGGTGTTTTGACGCCTCTTTGATTGGTCAACTGGCTGTGCTACGGTTGTTGATGGCCACTCTGCTGAGGTCTGAATTACTCTATTCCCTTCGCTTACTACCACCGGGGCAAGTTTATCGGGTGGAGTCACCCGGTCAGCAAGGCTATCTGGGTTAAGCTCAGCAGCTTTACAGGTTTCTATAAAAAATTCGCGTGCATTTTGATAGCGCTCAGCCGAATCTTTAGCCAGTGCTTTAAGGATCACCTGGGCTAAACCATAAGATACCGCTGGGTTTACTAAACGTGGGTCAGGTGGCGGGATTGCCAGGTGCCCATAACGGATACGTTCTCCGGCCGTCTGGCCGGCGCTTTCAGTACTCTTTTCGTCGCCCCTAAATGGTCTCTGACCGGTCACTATTTCGAACAGTAATACGCCAAGGGAATATACATCTGTAGCCGGGCCGACCGGTTCTCCACGGATCTGCTCGGGAGCCATATACGCAGGGGTGCCAGCGGATCCCAGGGTGGTGGTCGTGCTCTCTGAATGACGGGCGACACCAAAATCAGTCAGGTAGATATTTCCACCCCGGTCAATCATTACATTGCCAGGTTTTACATCGCAATGCACCACCCCATTAGCATGTGCATAGCCCAAGGCTGCGGAGAGGGCTTTGAGGTAGGTAACCGCTTCATAAAGCGGCATGGGTTTACCTGACCGTTTACGAAGGACATCTTTCAGTGATGGCCCATCGATATAACTTTCTAATAAAAAGGCAAAGTCGGAAGTCTCATAAAGACCATAGAATGGAACGATATTGGGATGGGTAAGCTTCTTGAGAGCGTTGGCTTCGCGTTTAAAGCGCCGGAATACGGATGGGTCTTCCGCCAGGTCGGCATGTAAAACCTTCATAGCAAGGGGAACGTTGCGCTTCAGGTCCCATACGCGATAAACCGCTCCCATCCCGCCCGAAGCCACGAAAGCATCTACACGGAACTGGTTGAGAAGGATTTGACCAATGTTAACTGAGCTCATATCAGTGAAGGTCTTTTTGAGGCAAAATCACATTTCAATCTTATTGCTCATAAAAGATGAACGTTTCATCTCCAATGGTTATTCGATCACCCGATGCTAATCGAATTGCCTGGACAGCTTGATCATTCACCAGGATTCCACCGGCGCTCTCCCTATCTTGGACATACCATAATCCCTGGGCAAAGCGCAGACAGGCATGCTGGCGCGAGACCTTTATATCGTGGAGTTGAAGATCATTTTCCGAAGCACGCCCGATTGTGAAATTATCTGATAGGATGGGTATGACGGGCTGAGGCGCATTACCCTGCACAGTCTGCAGGCGGGCACCAGTGGAACCTGGAGGTGCCTGTGTCTTAATCGGTTGATAGGTGCGGGGTATCGGGCTGATAATGGGAGAAGAGACCACAGTCTTATATCGGTTTACCTCCCCCCATTGAAAGGCGACCCCGATCACCGCCGCAACATACCCACCAACCAGGATGAATATCCCGAATTGGGGAGTTATATCGAATACATACAAGCTGCTAATCTGGCTGTTTATGGAGATGAGGGTAGCTATCAGACTCAGTATACCTACACTAAATCCTGCCACCTGGCCCCACAGGAAGCCAATAAAAGTTGATCGGCTCCCGGCAGGCAGCAGGGATAACACCAATGCTACCAATGCGCCAAACGGGATAAAGAAAAGAGTGGGTTGGTTCACTTTGCCAGCCAGGTCAAGCAAGGAAAGCGATTGCCCCAACCCGGGCACACCCGAGCATGACACGGTGAGACCCGGCAATACAAAACCCAGCATGATTAAAATTGCCCCTGTTCTAGTAAGCCATTTTCCGGATACGATCATCGGTTATTCCAGGACCTTCAACACGAAGGTGGAATCTCCCATTTTTATTGCATCATTTTCCGCTAATACTGTCGCTGCCCGGATGCGCTCACCGTTCACAAATGTACCATTGCGCGAGCCAAAATCCCAAACAGTAAATTTTCCATCTTCAAGGGTAAATTTAGCATGCGGGTTAGACACCTTGGGATCGTCGAGGATCAAATCACCTTCGCGACGAGAGACAACTGTATTATCCTTGATCTTGAAAATTTGGCCTCTACGAATTCCTTCCTTGACCCATAAAATGCCCAGCATGCCGGTTGTCACCTGGTCAAGCTCGGTGACATCACCACTACCAGCCAGCCGGCCGATATTCGTCTCTTCCTCGTCGTCGATATCTAGGAAGCGCCGTCTACCTCTACGTTTCGAGCCTAAATCTGTTGGGGCCTCGTCATCATAGGAATCTCGGCGGGGTGCAGCACCTCCCACACCGAAGCCTGTAGGTAGATCATCTTCGGGCACACCAGCCTGTGCAGCAGGGCGTGCTTGGTTAAGATCGGTAGGCAAGTCATCTTCACTCAGGGGCTTGGGAGCCGGGGGGCGCTTATAATCGCCCGAGCAGTACGGGCAGGTATCGTAGGACGCATCATATGGACCATGCTTGGGGCAAAATTTTTCAGCAGACATCTTATGCTCTCCTCTATTGATTAATTTCGAGTGGTCACAAAGCGGACAGTGGTGTTATCTCCGAATTGGATCTCATCATCCGGCTGGAGTAGGATCGTCTGTCGCAGCACATGACCATTGACCCGGGTGTAATTATCTGATCCCATATCTATCAGGCGGAAATGCCCGTTTTGCTCATTTACTTTGGCGTGCTGGCGGCTGACGGTGCTGTCACCTGATAGCTGGATGTCATTCTCGGAGGAACGGCCGATGGTTGTTTCTCCCAGGTTAAGCTGGTAGTCACGGCCATCTCTGGATATCAGCCAGGCGTGGGCCTTCGGCCTGGGCGGCTGAGGTGGTGACGCAGGTGCCATATGCATCGGAATGGGCTTAATGGGCATTTCACGAATGATTTGTGGCGCAGGGGGTGTCGCCAGGCGGGCGCACTCGGGGCACGAGCCAAGCGCAGCTTCATAGACGTGCCCTTGTGCACATCCCACCAGCCCCTGGAAAGTAACAAAATAGCCCACGGCAATCACCACCGGGAGTACGCCACCTAACAGGCCCAGGTAAAAGATTAGCTCACTGTAGGGGTAGAGCGGCGAGGAGACCGAAGCCGGGTTGGTGGGATCAACAGTGAAGCGGTACAAGAGTGCAGGTAGAATCAATAACGCGGTGAGAATCACTGCCAACCTCCAGCCTAAAGCTGGCAACCGGCGCCGTGAGCTGTCATACAGCAGCCAGATGACCCCGGCCAGCCCGAGCAAGAGGAACAGGAACCAACCCCCCAATCCATTCAAGCCATAAAAAAACCAGATAAAAAAATCATTTGTTGCAGTCATTTTTATCCTCCTATATCACATATGAAAACTAATATATTTAATACCTACCTTCAAATTTTTAATTTTTGGGCAATTGAATGAGATAACCACCCGGGGTGGTACACTCATCAGCGGTTATGTCTGGTATTTCGATCCACCATTCATCAAAAATATTATTATTATCTGGGATTTGAATCCTGTTACCACAATTATTCGGTGGCTTATCATCACCGCATTCATAGTAATAATATTTCATATCAGGATCAAACCGAACGACGAAGATATCTGCCAATATGACAGATAAGTATTTACTCAATCCCTTGGTAGCTGCATCTTCGGTTTTATAAACACAAACTGATCGACCGGGAGATATCGTAGGGGTAGATAGTGGCACCTCAGTTACTGATATACCGGTAGAAGATTGGGTAGTGGATACCAGGACCTGCGGATTTTGAGTGGTTTGTGATGCTTGTATTGCTGTAGGTATCAGTTCTTGATTATTCGCAAGTGTACTGGTTATTATTACGGCTGATTTATCATCTGTATTGGTTGCAGTAATCATTGGTAAAACCGCTCTAGTTAATTTAGAGATCCCAACTAATATGCCGCTAAATATCAATAGGAAGATGACCACCAATACCCCCCAGGCCAGGTAGCGCCGGTCAAAATAGAAACTCATCTTCTTCACTGGTTTTTCAATTTCAACCAGCGTGGGAATATTCTCCCAATCCGCGGTGGATTGCCCGGATCTCTTTTGAAGAATTAACTCCTGTCCGACTATCTCCGGCCCAAACGCAATTAAAATAGCTGAAATATTATCTACACCTCCTTGTTGATTAGCATAGGCGATCAGCCCTTCGACGACTTCTTCTAGCCTCCCCTTGCTTGCTAAACAAAGTAAATCGCTCAGACTGGCATACCTGGATAACCCATCGGTGCATAGTAAGATGCGATCACCTTCTTGCAGGGGAATATCAGCGAAAATATCGATAGCTACATCCAATTCTCCACCCAGGCTTCGGGTAAGTAAATTCTTGACCCTCGACCGATGCGATTCCTCTTCGCTGAGTAGACCATCGCGCACCATCTCCCCCACCAGGTTGTGGTCATGTGTGAGCTGCTGTATTTCTCCACCCCGTATCAAGTACGCTCGGCTGTCACCCACGTTGGCGATCGTCAGCTTGTCATCCCTTACCGCTGCAACGACCATGGTGGTCGCCATTCGCCTCTCATGGTTCTGCTGAGCATAGATATAAATGTCATTCCCTGCCTGGTGCATCGATTGCTGTAATCGCTCTTCAATGGTCAGCTCAGGATGGCGGTAATATTCGAACAAGACCTTTTGAACGGCATAACGGCTGGCTTTTTCTCCTTTGATCGCCCCACCCACCCCATCGGCAACAAGATATAAACAGCCACTGGCGTTTAATTCTTCAGGATCTTCAGGTTCAAATGAGGCGACAAAGTCCTCATTATTTTGACGCTTACGACCCTGGTCGGAAAGGCTGGCAGATTCGATTTGCAGCACGGCTGTTACGCTCCATTCGTTGGTATCTCAAAGCGTAATGTCGTCTCTCCGGCCTGGATCACATCACCATTATTTAAAACTTGTTGTTGTACAGCTTGATTATTGATGAGCACCGGGTTCTCTGGATTTAGAGAGAATATGACATACTGGCCTTGTTTCAAACTGATGACCGCATGTTTCCGCGAGGCCTGCAAACCTTTTAACTGGATGTCATTCTCATCTCGTTTACGCCCCAGCCGTACATTTTCAGCGGATAATGGCCAGGATTGGTCCGGGTTGATCCCGTCAATCTCCACCAACCGGGCTGTAAGAGCTGAAGGAGCTGCATCGTCGGATGCTGCTGGCGTGGATGAGCCTAGTTTTTGCATTCGCTTTCTGCTGCGTAATCCCAGAGGGATCAGGACGGCGGCTGCCACAAGCGCAACGATGCCGACAATCCAAATCAACCCTGATTTCTGCTGGATAGCCACGATCACGTTGATCGAACTCTGGCTGGAATATCCATTGATGTCAAATGCCGACACGCTAATCTTATGGTTCCCAGCCGGCACGCCATTCAGGTCCCACGAGAATTCATACGGAGGTGCATCCACAGTGTTAAGAAGAGCGTCATCGACGCTAAACTCAACCCTGCTGATCTGCGCCATTGCAGTGACATTAGTGGAAATACTCGTGGAGCCGCTGACCGTCTGCTGATCGGTTGGACTGATAATATTAATCGTGATGGGTGGCTGAATGGATAAATTAATCTCGATCGAATCGGCATTGCCGACCGAATCTTGGGCAGTTAAAACGAATTTATGGAGCCCGGGTTGAACAGAAGTCGAATCCCACAGATATTCAAAGGGTGTTGTAGATACAGTAGCCAGTGATTGGCCATCCAGGGTGATCTCTAGCTTTGTTACCGAACCAGGAGCGGAAATCTGTGGGCTAAAATCGACTTTACCACCCACTACTTGTCCTTCCTGAAGACCAGGAAGAGATAATGTTACAGAACCCTGTCGAGCTGTAAGCCTTCCTACCTGTTCGACCTCTTGGCCCAAATAGTTCAACCTGACAAGAAACTCATATTCTACTCCGTCTGCCGGTAAGGTGGATTCAAACTGCAGGTTATATTGCTCTCTCAGCTCTGGAAGATTTAACAAGACATCATTAAACGCTGCCTGGAATGCCTTAAGGTCTGGTTGGTCACCAGTAAGAGAGTAAACTTTACCATTAGTGAAATCTGCCAGTTTTGATAAGTCTGCCTGATTGGCGCCACCCCAGGCGAAAGGATACACAATCACACTTTGACGGGCAGCATCATCCATCGCCTGGTCAAAGGTATATTTACTGTATCCTGAGTCTGGCCCATCAGTAAGAAAAATGAGGAGGCGTCGGCCCGGTTGATCCTTGATGGTCTCCACCGCCGTGACAATGGCGTCATTTAGTGAAGCATTCCCTTGGGAGGTGAGCAAATTCAGCGCATCCTTTACCAACGCCTTGTCTGAAGTTGGAGCCTGGCGTACTATTACATCATCTGAAAATGAAATAACTGCGATCTGGTCATTCGATGCTAAGCTGTCAACGAATTCACTTATGCTTTGGATCACACTGCCCAAGGATGGTGTGGTCCCATATGCGGTGCTGCGACTGGTATCGATTGCCAGCGCGATGGTTAATGGTTTTTGATTCAGAGGCGTGAAGCTCTTAATCGGTATATTGATCCCACTTTGAACCAGCGTAAAGTTGTCTTTCGTTAGCCCGCGGATCGGAAATCCCTGGGCATCCGAGACAGATAAAGCAACGCTAGTTAAAGGATAACCTGAATCATCAACCGCATCGATAGACAAAGCAATATCCGATTGAGAAAATCCCTGTATATAGGACGCTTGGAGCAGCGTAACCAATAAGGTTAATGTCAAAAATACCCTGAAAAAGTTCCTTCCCATTTAACACCTCCCCATTCTATACAGATGAATAT
>CAYLPS010000069.1:0-17056 GCA_964385625.1 uncultured Anaerolineaceae bacterium
GTTAACCTGGATGACCTGCCCCCGGCAGGCCTGGCATCCAAAAATACCAGGGGTGCAACTGCGGATGCCCAGCCAGTTTTCCAACCATCGCCACTGCCCGAAATCAAGACCCTGTACCGCCGGCTGGCACGCCGCTACCACCCCGACCTGGCGCGCAACGACTCCGACCGTACCCAGGCGAATGAGCAGATGAAGGAGGTCAACCAGGCCTACCAGGCAGGAAACCTGAAGGCGCTGATGAAGCTGGCAGGGATGGACATCCCATTCGGCATGGATATGCAAGCCACCAGACCATCCGCCAGCCAGCTCACCAAGCAACCCCTCACAGAATTAGAAAAGGTAGAGCGGGAATTGCAGGAGGCGCGCCAGAACATCCGCCGGCTGAGCAACCTGCCCATCGTCAAGCTGAGTCTGGATGTGAAGCTGGCCCGCCACCAGGGGCGCGATCTGCTGATGGAAATGGCCGCCGAGCTGCAATACAAGGTGAGGCGCAAGATCGCTGAGCGCGATTTCCTGAAGGCGCAGATTAATGCTTATAAAGATTAAGACCTGGCAGGTTTCCTTATCTTGAGACGTGCCGGGTATGTGGCGCCGGTGGTGGCGCACGATGGTGACCTGGTGTAAAATAAAACGATGCGTTACTCGATTGTGATGTTCCTGCTGCGAGCGATCTTGCGTCTCATCGCTCGCGTAACTGTATATGGCTTGGAGTACCAGCCCTCCAACACCACCAGCTTCGTGGGCGTTTCCAACCACATCGGCAGGCTTGACCCGGCGTTCGGTTATTACTTCCTGCGCCGGCGGGATATCATCCTGCTGGTGGCCGAAAAATATTACGAGCACGCCTGGTCGCGCATCCTGGCCCAATCGGTGAACGGTATCTTCGTCGACCGCTTCAATGCCGACCTGAACGCCATGCGCGAGGTGCTGCGGCGTATGCAGAAGGGCGGGGTGGCGGTGGTGGCTCCTGAAGGAACCCGCAGCCCCACAACGGCGCTCATCCAGGGCTGGGACGGGGCCAGCTATATCGCCGCCCGCTCGGGCTGGCCCATCCTGCCCGTGGGGATCAGCGGCAGCGGTGATAAAGAAGTGGTGCAGCGCCTGAAGAATTTCAGGCGGCTGGACATCACGTTGAACATCGGCCCGACTTTTACCCTGCCCCCCCTGGATAATAAGAGACGCGCTGAGCAGCTGGCTGAATATACCGAAGAGATCATGTGCCGCATCGCAGCACAGCTGCCGCCCGAACAACACGGCATCTACGCCGGGCATGCCCGCCTGAACGAGCTGCTGGTAGAAAAAGCTGCTCGCCCGCTGCACCCACCACTTATTTACGGGTAAACCCATATGAACTGGAACCAGCCCCCCACCCACTCCCGCAGCCGTATCAATGCCATCGAGGAAGCGCGCCTGCTGCTTAAATCCAAACCCTTGTATCTCGATACAGAGACCACCGGCTTGCACCAATCCGCGGAAGTGATCGAGATCGGTATCATCGACGACCAGGGGAGCACCCTATTCGAGCAGCGCATCCGGCCGCGCGGCAAGATTGACCCGGCTGCCGCCAGGGTGCACGGTATCACCCTTGAGATGCTTGCCACAGAACCGACCTGGGAGCAGGTCTGGCCCCAGGCTGAAGCCATAATCCTGGGGAAAAAAATCGGGGTATACAACGTGGAGTTCGACCTGCGGTTGATCAAGCAATCCAACCAAAGGTCATGGATACGAACGAGTTTGGTGGACGGGGATTTCTTCGATATCATGCAGCTGTACGCCCGGTTTCATGGCGATTGGGACCCGTATCGCCGTTCTTTTCGTTTCCAATCCTTGGATTCGGCCGGGCGCCAGTGCGGCATCAGCCTGCGCAATACCCACAATGCAATCGATGATGCGCTGCTGACCCGGGCACTGCTACATTACATAGCTGAAAGCTCATAATATCGTTTTGAGATATATAATGTAAATATCGAGGCGATTAAGAATAATTCATTGTTTGTCCACTGGAAAATCACTGCGCCATGAAACTACTCGAATCGCAACTTGAGGCCCGAGATTTACTGCAGCTCAACCCCTTATTCTTGCACAGCAAGACCACCGGGGCTGGCGAGCTGGCTGAGGTGGTGGAAATCGCCATCCTCGACAGCTCTGGCAAGCCGCTGGTGGATGAGCTGGTAAAGCCCAAGCGCCATATCCGCAGGGATGCCACCACCGAGCACGGCGTTACCGATGATATGGTGGATAACGCGCCTCACTGGGTGGAAATCCTGCCCAGGGTGGAGGAAGTGCTGCTGGGCAAAAAAGTCTGCGTGTACGATCCCTCATTCGAGCTGATAGCTTTGCGCAACTCTTACGAGAACATCCACCAGCGCTGGGTGCTGGAAGAAAATAACTTCTACAGCCTGATGGACCTGTTTTCTCGCTTCAAAAATGAGCATGCCCCACGCAGTGGTGGGTTTGTCTCCTATCCGCTCGCCGAAGCTGCCCGCCAGATGGGCATCGACATCGAGATCATCGCTTTTCGGCGCGCTCATGAAGATGCCTGGCTGACGAGGGCTGTTTTATTGGCAATCGCCGGTTGGAAGGTTTACTATTAATGCAACAGGGTCCAGGAGCGTAAAAATCTGCCTTCCAGGAGAAGCATTATTAAATAGAACATCGCCTTCAACCTGGCGCATCACACAGCCTTAACACTGTTCGTTTGCCGGGGGTGGCAACGCTCTGGTGAGCCGCTTTTATCAATTTGGGTGCGTATTGATTTTTGATCCTGAACGGGATGCGGATGCCGGGTAAGAATCCCAAAGCCTTATGCAATGGGCTCTTCAGGTACCACGAAGAATAAGATTAGGTATAAAAAAGCGAACGAGCCAAAACCAAATAGCACCCCAAGGACAAATATCAGGCGCACTATGGATGGGTCAACCCCAAAGAATTCAGCCAGCCCGCCGCATACCCCAAAAATTACCCTGTTTTGACGGCTACGATATAGCTTCCGTGATCCTGTGTTCATAATGATCCTCCTAATGATTCGCCTAAGCGTACACTACTATTAACGCTCTTGGCGTGAAAAGGTTGCGTCGAAAATGGATGAAATCCTGAAAGATGCGTTGGTGCACAGTCGTTTCCGCGGTTGCCTGCTGGGTCTGGCTGCCGGTGATGCCCTGGGTACCAGCCTTGAATTTTGCCCTCCCGGCAGTTTCATCCCCATCTCCGATATGGTCGGAGGGGGTCCGTTCAATCTCAATCCTGGCGAATGGACTGATGACACATCCATGGCATTGTGCCTGGCAGAAAGCCTCATCGAAAGCGGGGGATTCGACCCGGTTGACCAGCTGAGGCGCTATGTGCGCTGGTATCAAACCGGGCATCTTGCCTCCAATGGGAGATGCTTCGACATTGGCAACACGGTTTCCCAGGCCTTACATCGCTTTCAGCACACCAGCGAGCCTTACCCGGGCTCTGATTCAACCCACAGCGCAGGAAATGGCTCTTTGATGAGGCTGGCCCCAGTGGCCATGCTTTATTATCGAAAGCCCGCATTAGCCTTGCAGATGTGCGCAGATTCATCCCGCACCACCCATGCCAGCACCCAGGCGGTGGATGCCTGCCGTTATTATGGCCTGCTGCTGGTGGCCTCGCTACAGGGCATATGCAAAGAGGCGCTGCTTTCACCTCCTTCCAGCTGGACATTCTTCGACAAATCTGTAACTTCCCTGCTGGATGCGCTGGACCCGGCGATTCTTGGGGTCGCGGACGGGTCATTCAGAAACAAGCAGCCCCCAGATATCAAGGGCAGCGGGTATGTGGTGCGCAGCATGGAAGCCGCGTTGTGGGCTTTCCTGCATTCCACCAGCTTCAAGGAAGGAGCCCTACTGGCAGCCAACCTAGGTGATGATGCTGATACCACGGCAGCCATTTTTGGCCAGCTGGCAGGGGCTCATTATGGCGAACAGGGCATCCCGGGTGAGTGGATCACCAAGCTGTCCCTGGTGGATCTAATCAAGGATTACGCCGATAAGATCTTCGACCTGTCATGAGCTTCGCCAACCAGAATGGAGGGGGAAATACGAATCTCGTTGAACCTTAATGGATCCCAGGCGATATATATTGTGAAGATAATTACAAGACGGGCTCAAAGGATGGGATAATGGCTCCAAAAATCACCGCGCTCATCGGCATGTTAATCTCATTGATATTCTTTCCATCGGGCAGCACCCTTGCATCCCCCGGCTGCCCTGACCACATCGCCCAGGTGGCACGGCTTGTTGGCGATGACGATAACCAGGTGTTCGGTTACTCCATCACCATCTCGGGAGATACCCTGGCTGTTGGCGACCCCTACGACAGCCGTGCAGGCGACCACGCCGGCTCGGTCACCATCTTCCAGGTCGACCCTCAGGGACAGTGGGCTAAGATCACCACCCTCACCGCCCTGCAGGATGCCAGGGCAGGTGACCTGTTCGGCGCCACTCTTTCCCTATCTGGAGACCGTTTGCTCGTGGGTGCCCCATTCAGCAGCGAGTTTGGCAGCTTACCCGGCTCTGCATACATCTTCGAGCGCAACCAGGGTGGGCCACATGCCTGGGGACAGGTTGCCAGGCTGGTGGCTGCTGAAGTTTACCCCTGGGATAACTTCGGTTGGGCCGTAACGCAGGAGGGTGACCGAGCAATCGTCGGCGCCTATACCACCACGCCCGGTGGCGCGGTCTACGTTTTCGAACGCAATGCTGGCGGCCCCGGAGCGTGGGGGGAAACAGCCCAGCTGCTTCCGGATGCCCCCGGATTCCAGGCTGCCTTCGGCGAAGCCCTCGACCTGGATGGCGACCTGCTGGCCATCGGCGCCTATGGCGGTGGCGATTACGCCGGTTATGTTTACATCTTCCAGTATGCGGCCGATACCTCCCAATGGCAGCGCCTCACCCGCTTCCGCGCTGCGGATACAGCACCCTACCATTATTTCGGTTATAGCGTGGCCCTGGACGATTACACGGTGCTGGCTGGCGCCCCGGGGGCTGATGGCCTGGCCGGCTCAGCTTATATCTTCACAGCAGAGCCAGATAAACCAGACACATGGACAGAGCAAGCCCGATTGGTTCCCAGCAATGGAGCTATGGGTGATATGTTTGCCCAGCATGCCGATCTCTCCGGCGACCACGCCTGGATCGGTGCGCCGTGGCATTCTTCCGATGCAGGCGCAGCTTACCTCTATGATCGCAACCAGGGCGGTACCGACATGTGGGGTGAAGTGGCTCACCTCACCGGCGATAATACCCTGCCCGGCGATGCATTCGGCTATCGGGTCTCAATCGATGGGATGTCAGCTGCAGCGGGTGCTCCCTCTCACATGCCCGGCGGGGCAGCATATATTTTCGACCTCCACGCACCCTGGCGCATCCTCCTGCCGTCAGTTGCACGCTGACCAGTCTCAAATCTCACCAGGACGGGCCTCGCGGCACTCTCTCAAGTGCCTTGATATGCCAATCCATAGCGCTGATTAGGATCCTGGTGGGATATCTGTTTCTCAGAGCTCCCTAAAACGTATCCTTAACGAGATATCATGCGTGATGGTCGCCAAAAAAAATGGGATTTTTTGCGATTCTATGCGATACTGGATGTCGGGAAGAATAAACAGAGGAGAGCCGTCCATGACCCTTAAAGAAAAAGTTTATTGGCCTGATACGACCCAGATGCCATCCGGTGAATTAGTGAAAGAGCTTCCATCCAGGGTGGATGTTGCCGTGGTTGGCGGTGGCATCCCGGGGCTCGCCGCGGCGCGAACACTGGCTGGGCGTGGAGCGAGTGTGGCTGTGCTGGAATCAGAGACCATGGGCTGGGGCGCCAGCTCGCGCAATGGCGGCATGGCGCTCACCGGGCTCAAGCTGGACGCTGAGGTGGTCGAAGCGCGCTATGGCGCCGAGCTCACCCGCCAGCTGTTCGAGGACTCGGTTGCCGCGCTGGATACTGTGGAGCAATTGATCGTCCAAGAGCACATCGCCTGCGATTTCAGCCGCTGCGGGCACCTGTTGCTGGCCAACAAACCTGCCCACTACATAGCCCTCCAGCACGAAGCCGAGTGGTATGCCCAGCACTTCAACCATATCACCCACCTGGTTCCCAAGAACAATCTCCATGATGAGATTGGCTCTGATATCTACTTCGGGGGCCTGGTGGATGAAAGCAGCGCTGGCCTGAACCCCGCCCAATACGTGGCTGGGCTGGCGCAGGCTGCTGAGCGCTCGGGCGCTGCACTATGCCCCAAGGCCTGGGTCACCCGCATCCAAAAAGCCGGGGATGGTTTCAAGCTGGATACCGTACGCGGTAGCCTGCTTGCCAGCCAGGTGCTGGTGACCACCGGTGGTTATACAGGCGCTGCCACACCCCAGCTGAGGCGACGCATCATCCCCATCGGCTCTTATATCATCGCCACCCAGCCCCTGCCCGTAGACCTGGCGCGTGAGCTGATCCCCCGGCGCCGGATGGTGTTCGATTACAAGCATTACCTGAATTATTTCCGCTTATCGGCAGACAACCGCATGATTTTCGGCGGGCGGGCAGCGTTCTTCCCCGAGACGAGCACCACCATCCGCAGCAGCGCTGACATCCTGCACGCCGAGATGGTGAAGGTGTACCCCCAGGTAACGGATGCAGTTGTGGAGTATGCCTGGGGCGGCACGCTCGATTTTGCCTTTGACCAGATGCCCCACACCGGCCAGCTGGCAGGCATTTACTACGCGCTGGGGTTTGCGGGTCACGGCGTGGCCCTGGGCACCCACCTGGGCACGCGCATGGCCAACGCCATCCTGGATGGTACCGTCAACGAGCTGCCATACAGCACTTATAAATTCAGCTCGCTGCCGCGTGGGCTATATAACGGCCGTCCCTGGTTCCTGCCGCTCATCGGCCTGTGGCACCGGATATTGGACTGGATCTATTAAGCCATTGAGAAAATATCCTGGAACAAATCAGCCTCTCCAACCCTAATATAAACCGTTCAACAGAGCAGGCGATTTATACTGCGTCCTGATTTCGTTTCTACTCATCCGTGGCCTGCATTCCCAAAAGCTCAACGACCCTGGCGGTAAACCTGGTGTTACCTTCAGGCATGAACACCCACCCTTCCTCCAGGTGAAAATAGGCTGATTTAACGCTGGAATTTTTATCGCTGGGAACTGTGGGGGTATGATCATCAAACACTTTTGAAGTTACACACATAACGAAAGGGTACTCTCCACCTGAAAAGCAAGGCTCGATATGGTTAATATCGATCCTCATTACTTTAGCATCGCTGTTATTAATGGAATGAACTCCGTAAACAGCCTCCTCCAACGTGGGGTATACACCCCAATGTTTCACCTGGGCAATTTGAATCCCTGCATAAAGGTAAGAACACGAATTGAGCAATACAATAATCCCTGCCAATGCGAAGGTGACTTTCATGGCGCTCTTCAGCCTGCGCCTCAGGAATATCTTATCTATCTCACGATAAAGCCGTTTTTCCTCTACCATACCAACATCACGACCTCCCCATCGATCGTGCCAATGTTCCCTGATGATGGATGCCATGAGGGCAGTAGTTTCATGGAGTATGCAGGCTGGAATTGCTAGCCCTCCCGAGGTACTGGCACCTTCTAGCTTTTGTCTCAGCACGTCGAAAATTTCACCGGCAAATTGCCGGCGAAAACGATCGGGGTAGATACCCGTCAGGCGCTTGAAGAGGCTTACCCCGAAGTTGTATAAAGTTCCCTTCCGGTTACCCATGCTTGTCCTGCACTTTTTCGTTCGGAGGCCAGGTTCGCCAGGGTTTTCAGCCGTTTCGTCTCCAGGTTCAACAATGCCTGTCCGAAACCGGTCAGCTGGTAGAGCTTGCGCTCATGCCCTTCGAGGCCGCTTTCGGGATGGCGCTCATCGACGCGCTCAATCCAGCCGTTTTCCAGCATGCGGCGCAAGGCGGTGTACAGCGTACCGGCTGCCAGGCTCACCCGCCCCTCGCTCATCTGGTTTACATCTTTGATAATTGCATACCCATGCTTGGGCGTAACCAGGCTGAGCAAAATAAAGAAGGAGGTTTCCGTCAATGGCAATGCATCTTTTGGGTCCATTTATTCACCATTATATAGAATAACTATGTATCGCATAACTATATAATACAGGATAATCGTCGTGATGTCAACAACCATTTTTCCGATTAATCGCATAACAACGTAGGGGAGGGTCTGCACGTCTGGCAAATCGCCACCCCGGTGAAGACATGAGCCTCCTGCCCATCGAGATGCCGTGCGCGCCAGACCCTCCCCTACCGAAGATGATGACTCAACCTGGGGGAAGCTTGATCTACCCTTATTCCTTCAACTATGAATCACAAGCCGGCAGGGTATTGAATTGCCGCTCTCACCCACCTTGCATTTCTGTAAGGCTTGCCCTGGCTAGCACGTATCTTGCATCAATCCTGCTGATCACAGGAGTGCCCCGAGTGATCAGGGGATCCCCCGGGGTGCCTGTGATCACCCGACCCGGAGGATCACAGCTGTATGGAATTGCATCATCCCCTCACTCGCTACACCCCGGCAGATCACCTGCCCCACCAGCCCCTCCTTGAGCAGACTGCCCTGTTCATCTCGTCTGCCCAGGCCGGGTTGCGCGCGGGGTTGGGCTGGATCTTCGAGCTGGGCATCACTTCCAGCCTGCCCCTCCACCGCCAGAAGAACCTGGTGCTTGCCAACTGCCTGGCATTTACCAGCCTCTTACTGGCATTGCCGGGGACGTTCCTGCTCATCCTGGTGGGTTTCGGCCATCCATTCAGCCTGCTCTTCGGTGGTGTGGCCACCAGCTGCCTGGTGCTTGCTTTTAACGCCATCCACCGGGAGAGCTGGGGGGAGCTGCTGTTTGCCTACGCCCCGGCAGCGCTCATCGTGACTTTTAGCTTGCTCGAGTTGAGCACCGCAGACAGCTCAGCTCTTTGGGCATACATCCTTTCAGGCCAGGGATTATGCCTGGCGCTGCTGCTGCCCATCCTGGTGTATGGCTTCGATGGCCGCAGCAAGGTGATCGCGGTATTGGGCACCTGCGTGCTGATCTATCTGGGCTTCCAGGTCGGCAGCATGCGCCTGGGGGCATTTCAACCCCAGAGCATGCTGGGTATCAGCCAGGGGCTGTTTACGATCCTGTCAACCTTGGAATACCTGGGTCTGGCGGGCTGCGTGATTTACGTGCAAATTTACACCTCGATGCAAGCCCGGCAGGCTCAGCAAGACCACCAGAAACTTCACGCCATGGCGATGCGAGACGGCCTGACCGGCATTTTCAACCACGCCTTCATCGAACAGCTGATTGTCGATGCTATCAACCGGGCACGCCGCTCAGGCAGCCCGCTCTCTATGCTGATGATCGACATCGACGCCTTCAAGCAAGTCAACGATACCTGGGGCCATAACGCCGGCGACGCCGCCCTGAAGGATCTCGTGAAGCTGCTGAACAGCAATATCCGCTCCACCGATTATCTGGGAAGGTGGGGCGGCGATGAGCTGCTGCTGTTACTAACCGACACTGACCTTTCTGGGGCGGCCAACTTGGCTGAAAAATTACGCCAGCTGGTGGCGCAAACCGGCTTCCCCATTTGCCAGCACCTCACCATCAGCCTGGGTGCATGCAGCTACCAGGACGGTGAACCGCCTTCCAGCTTCATCGGCCGGGCAGATGCCGCCATGTACCGGGCCAAGCGCGGCGGGCGCAACCGGGTGGTAGCGTAAAAGGCTGCAAATGCCGTTTAGCCATGGCTGATTTGCTGGCCTCCTGCAACCGGGAAAGCGGGTAAAATTAATCAGTTCTCAGCCATACGCCTGAACCACGAGCAATAAAGGGGCTATCCATGGATACCTTTCTGGCCTTGTACGCAGTGGGCGGGTTGTTGCTGGCGGGGCTATCGGTCCCGCTGATCTTGCATAAAGTGCCCCCCAACGACTTCTATGGGCTGCGTGTGCCCGCAGCTGATGACGATCCCCGGGCTTGGTATCGGGTGAATGCCTTCGCCGGCCGGCGTTTCATGCTGGCAGGCCTGGGCACATCTCTGGGTGCCATTATCCTGTATTTCGTGACCCCTCAGGATGTCAGCCAGTATGCGCTCAGCAGCCTGGGGTGGTTCCTGGCCCTGTTCCTGTGGGCGGCCATCACCAGCTTTTTATATCTGAAGGCTCAGCAGGTTAAGCCTGAAGAGTAGCGGGTAGCAGGGCAGGTGTGTCTTCACTGGAAGCACGCCTTCTCACTTTTGGTTAATTTTTTGCCAATAATGTAGTAAAATGAAAATATGACCAAGACCGATTTCTTTCTCAACTTGCAAAATGGACGCCGCCAGTGGCACCAGATATGGAGAGGCATCGATCTATTCGGCACTGCCAGCCCGCGCAAGCCGGGAGAGATGAGCCTGCGGGATATCCTCTATCACGTGGCCTGGTATGAGCGCGAGATGGTGAACATGATCAGACTGCGGTCGTTGGCTGGTTCGCCTTGGTGGGACCTGCCGGTTGATGAGCGAAACGCCCACATCTTGGTAGAAGGGCAGACCATATCGCTGCTGCAATCCTGGCGGTTGGAAGAGCAGGCATTCACCGACCTACTTGCCGAGCTCCAGACCCTGAACGATGAGGAGCTGGAAGATCCAAGCTTCTTCAAGGACATGCCATCAGATTGGATACCCTGGCAAGTGATTGCCAGCAACACCTACGAGCATTACCCTGAGCATTTCTCGGGCATTTATTAACCCGCTAGCGTGATTTTCGCTCCAAAAATCGCAATCAACTGCCCTTCCGCTGCGCCGGATGGGCATTTTTTATCATAATGCGGTCTTCATGAGATGGATGAGCTTGCTCTCGATGAACATCGGTCAGGCTCGATACATCCCTCGAAGTGCATCAGGCAGCAAGCTTGCAATCTTTCGCATCACCGTGTCTCCCACCTGCTGGTCGATGGCTTGAGTGCTTAAACCAGGAGCAACCTCCAGCAAGTAAGGGCTTCCAAAGTTCACCCGGATGCGGCCTTGCTCTTTCCATACCCCCACCGGTATGATCGTGGGACACGACTGGCTGATATGGTGCAGGAAACGCCCCACACCGGGATATAGCTGGCCCAGCACGCCCCCAGGCCGGTCGCCACCTTCGGGCGCCATCCCCACCACCACCCCAGGAGTGCAGCTGGCATATCTGAGCACGGAGCGCACAGCTGAAGCCCGCTGCTGCATCTGGCAAGGGTCAGGCGGCATGGCAGCCATGGGGGTAAAGCCCAGCAGGTGGGCTCCGCGCGGGAATATCCAATGGGTAAAGCCGGTGAGCCAGCCAGAATTCGTCCAGCCTGAGGCGACCACCCAATGGATTTCCACCGGTACGGCTGCGCTGGTCAGGATGACGAACCACCAGGCACCAAAACCGGGAGCTGAATAGTGGTTGATGGTCAGCAGGGCGCCCCTCGCAGCCGGGTTACCTGCCAGCTGGGTGAAAAATGCTTCGGCTGCGGTGGTATCTACAAGCGCAGTGCGCTGCAAGGTGCCTGCAAGCAGGCGGGCGATGGGTCGAAACGGGATGGGCATGCTGGCTATGGTGTGATGATTATAATGTCATCCCTCAAAGCTTGCAATTCAAGCCAAGCGACCTTACAATTAGCTTCAGGAGAGTGCACCATGAAATGCCCATATTGCAACCAGGAACACCCAGACCATGCGAAATTTTGTGAGAATACCGGCAAGCCGCTGCCGAAGGTGGAACGGGCAACAATGTGGGGAATCGATGAAACGCCCGGCGAAACCACCCCACCTTTCCAGCAGCCGGTAGGGCAGGATACACCTCCCGAGGAAGGATCGGCCACCCCGGTGACCTCAGCAGAGGGGCAATTTCCAGGGGAGGCAGTGCCGCTATCCCAGATGGAAAGCTTGCTGAGTGAACCTGCTCCACCCAGCTCCCCACAAGAAACGGAAGCCATGCAGGAGGCCGAGCCCCCCACCCAGCTGGAAGAGGCCAGCAAAACGCACACCCGCTGGTGGCTGCTCGGCGGGTGCATCGGGGTGCCATTGGCCATCCTGCTGCTGCTTGTGGCGCTGGTGCTCATCGACCCGTTCAAGCTGCACCTGCTGGGGCGCCTTAACGGCCAGTACGATGCCGCCGCCGAAGTGATGCCCGCCGATACAGGGTTATACGTGGGGATCAATATCGGAAATGCCATCCTCACCCATGCCGACAGGGTTATCTCCCCGTTTACCTCGGGTGAACCGGGCATCGAGGCATACTCAGGCTCTGGGTATTTAGCAGTCCCTGCCAACCCGTCACGAAGTCTTCAAACTGACCCCTATGGTGACCTGTTCCAGGTGATCGAAGATGAAACCGGTATGATATTCCCCGATGACTTCACTCCGTGGGTGGGACAGTACGCCGGCATCGGCATGCTGTTTGATAATCCAGGCAATGTAAGCATGACCCTTAATGGTGAAATCTATGCCATCGAGGTACGCAGCCCTTCGAAGGCTGATGCTTTCCTGCGGACCATGATGGATAACATGAAGGACCTGCATTCTATCGACTATCAACTTCAAACCTACAAGGGCGTTACCATTTATGAACAGCGCTTGGGTAATTACCCCAGCTTTGCCTATTGCCGTGATGGTCGTATGTTGTTGAGAGCCCCTGATATAGAGACCTTGCAGACAATTATCGATCGGCAAAATGGGCAGGCATTAGTAGTGCAGCAAGAATATAGCCAGCTGGTTGGCACACGCCCGCGCGACTGGTCTGCCAGCCTGTATGTCAGCAAGGATGTTATCGGCAGTGTAACCGATCAAGAATTACCCGCAGGGATTGCCCTGGCTTCACCGCTGGTAGGCCCTTATGCCAACCTCATCTGGAATAGCATGATGGTGAACGCATCCGTGATCAGGCAAGGCGCCCGCCTGGATATGTATATAAACATAGATACATCAGCTCTCTCTGAATCAGCCAGGCAAGAGCTGCAGTCAGCCTATACTGCGCCAACCCAGGTGATCCAGATGCTGCCCGAGAATACCGTGCTCTACCTAGCCAGCCCTCAGTTCGATCAGTTGATGCAGGGGTTGTTCAGCTCCGCATTTACCGATGAAAGCGAGCAAAGCGCTTTCTTTGATAGCCTCGAGCAGGAGATTGGGTTCTCGCTGCAAGGAGACCTGCTGGACCATTTGACCGGCGAATGGGCCTTATATGCCGTTCCCTCGGCGCATGGGCTGCTGGCTGACCAGATGGGCCTGGATATGGCGGTCAACCTGCTGGCGCGAACCGACCCCGGGTTTGACTTGCAGCCGGTTACAGAAGGGTTGAACAAACTTGGGATCTTCAGCGGCCTGCTACTCAGCAGCCAGCAGCAAAACGGCGTCACCTACTACGAGATCAGCAGCTACGGTGATCCAAACCCGGTGCTGGCCTTTGGAGCCGCAAATGGCTATTTCACCCTGGGCACCGACCTGGGCTCATTGCAGATCGAACCCCAGGATAATTCCTCGCTGGCCAATGCCTCCAATTATCAGCAGGCAGTTGATGCCTTGCCGGAAAATTTGCAGCCTACCGTTTACATCGACCTGGAAACCATGCTCGCCAATCTGCGCCAAGGCATACCCGCTGACGAGTTGAAGGATTTCAATGAAAGCGTTAGCGCTGTTGCTCCAATCGCAAGCATCGCCGGAGCCGGGCGATTGGTGAGCGATGATATCCTGCAGGGCTCGGTCGTGGTCATCCTTGCAGATAAATAAAATAGGAGGTGTGAAGGTGGTGTGTTCAAGGGTTGAAAGAGGCAGGCATGCGACCTGAATGGGACATCTACTTTATGAAAATTGCCCACGTGGTGGCACTGCGCAGCACGTGCGACCGCGCATTGGTGGGCGCGGTGATGGTGCTGGATAAGCGCATTCTCACCACCGGCTTCAACGGCAGCCCGGCCGGCCTGCCCCACTGTGATGAGGTGGGCCACCTGATGGTGGATGGGCACTGCGTGCGCACCATCCACGCCGAAGCCAACGCCATCATCCAGGCAGCCCTGCACGGCGTAAGCACCAGGGGCGCCACCTGTTATGTGACCCATTTCCCCTGCATCCAGTGCGCCAAGATGCTGATCAATGCGGGCGTGGTGCGCATCGTCTATGACCAGGAATACCGCATCGACGAGAACACGCTTGAGTTCCTGCGCCTTGCCAACATCGAGCTCACGCGCGTGAACGGAGAGGAGTGACATGATCAGGCACCTCAAGCTCTACACACCCGGCCCGGGAGATGTGGATGAAGACGTGCTGGCCAGCCTGGCCACACCGGTCATCCGTCATTACGGTCCAGAGTGGATGGAAATCTACCGCGAGACGCAGGGCTTGCTGCAACAGGTTTTCCAGACTAAAAATGAGATTTACTTCGTCCCCGGTCCGGCCACCTCGCTGATGGATATGGCCATCGGCAGCCTGCTGGCCAGCGGCGAGAAGATCATCGTGGGCGATAACGGCTTCTTCGGCGAGCGTCTGGCGCAGATTTCGCAGGGTTACGGCCTGCAAACCATCGTGCTGAAAGCCCCCCTCGGAGAGCCGCTAGACCCCGATGACCTTTCAGCCTTGCTTGTAAAGCACCCCGATGCCAGGGTGGTGGCGCTGGTGCACCACGAAACCGGCACCACGGTGATGAACCCGCTCCAGCAGCTGGCCAGCATGGCTCACCAGGCCGGTCGGGCGGTGGTGGTGGATGCGGTCTCGT
This sequence comes from uncultured Anaerolineaceae bacterium, assembly GCA_964385625.1. Classification (GTDB taxonomy): domain Bacteria; phylum Chloroflexota; class Anaerolineae; order Anaerolineales; family UBA4823; genus FEB-25. The sequence goes on from CAYLPS010000069.1 coordinate 14,733, forward strand.
CGCTGGGCGGGGCGGATGTGCGCGTGGACGAATGGGGCATCGATATCTGCGTGACCACCCCCAACAAGTGCCTGGAAGCCGTGCCCGGCATGGGATTCATCAGCGTTTCGCCGCACGCCTGGCAGCTGGTGGACGGTCTCGGGCAGAACAACCACGGCTGGTACCTGGACCTGAAAACCTGGCGCAAATACGCCACCGAGTGGGGCGCCTGGCACCCCACGCCGGTCACGCTGCCCACCAACATCATCCTGGCATTGCGCACCAGCCTGCTTAAGATGATAGAGATGGGCCTGGAGGCCCATTTTGAAAAGTACCGTTGGGCGAGCAATGCCATACGGCAAGGGCTGCGCAACATCGGGTATGAAATGTTCGTCAAGGATGAGTTCGCCTCGCCCATCGTCACCGGGGTGCGCCGGCGGCCCGAATTCGAGCTAGACGAGCTGACCCATTGGCTGGTCGAGCAACGTGAGATCGCCGTGGGGGGTGGGCTGGGAGAGCTTTCCGGCAAGATGATCCGCGTGGGTCACCTGGGCAAGGCCTCCACGCGTGAGTACCTGGTCGATTTCCTGTTCGCCATGGAGCAGTTCCTGCGCTACAAGCACATCCCGGTTACCCCCGGCGCCAGCCTGGTGGGTTTATGAAGCCGAGGGGAAATACCCCCCTCATTGGTCGTCAGTGCCATGTCGTTCAACGACCACTTGTCCATCAATCCGTGCATTGCCTGCTCTCGAAGGGCGGCTTTCAAGTCAAGCGTAGGGGCGGGTCTGATACCCGCCCCTAAAATCCGTTAAGTGAGTTTTTCAGAACCGCTTCTACGATCTAACGATAGAGACTCTCAAACCTTCTCCTGCACTCCAATGGATGAACCTATATTGAATATCTAGCTCACCGGCGCGCCACACTGCGGGCAATGCGTCCACTCAGCCTGCAAGCCTGCCCCGCAGTGCGAGCAGTAGCGCTCAGCTTTAGGCGCAGCCGGATTGCTGCTGGTAACAGCCCGGGAAGCCTGCGATTGACCGGATGTGCTGCTGTTGCGGTTGAGCAGGTAGGCGCCAATGGCCACGACACCCAGGATCAGCAGGATCGGGATACCGATCACGAACAGCATCATCAAGCCGCCAAGGCCAAACGATCCAAACATCATAAGACACCTCCTTGTTGAGAATAATATTATACGTCTTTGGGGTTCATTTTTTGTCCGCACTGAGTGGTCTAAGGAAGTACTCATAAAACAACAAATTAAAAGGGTGTATATTAAAAAGAGGATGGGAAAAATAAACCGCTTGGGGGCGGAGAAATGAATCGATCATTGCAAGTTCGCCTGTACGCCTTTCTTATAGATGCAGGTCAATACCGATTTATAAAATATACTTTCCAGCCCAATCCAGGTACACATCTTTTTATCGACAAGCGTCATACGCCTGTGATGATTTGCCCATCCTTCAGGAGGTAAATCTATCATGGAGAAAAACGGTTCAACGAATACTCAAGCCTCTCTGTGGCCGCGGGTCTTTGCTGGCGCCATCCGTGCGGCTTTTGGACTGGTGTGGGGATTGGATGCCTACTTTAAGTGGCAGCCCGATTTCTATAACAACTACCAGACCTACATCAGTGGCATCATCTCCGGCCAGCCGGCGTGGCTGTTGCCCTGGTTTAATTTCTGGAATAACCTGATCGCCCTCAATCCCGCTGTCTTTTCCTGGGCCACGCGCATCATCGAAAGTATTATTGCCCTGGGCTTGCTGCTGGGATTCGGTCGCAAGTGGATCTACATGTTGGGAGGCTTTTTCGCCCTGCTGATCTGGGCCATCCCGGAAGGCTTTGGCGGCCCGTATAGCCCCGGTGCAACCGATGTGGGTGCTGGGCTGATCTACGCCTTCGTGTTCCTGGCGCTGATCCTGCTCGACTACGTGCTTGGGCGCTCGCCTTACAGCCTGGATTTCTACATCGAAAGGAGCTGGCCCGCCTGGAAATCCTTCGCCGAGTGGGCGCCCGCCAGCACCTTGCAGCAGGAACCCCGCTACCTTCCCTGGCCGGTGCAAGTTGTCGTCATCCTGGTGCTCATCGCCATGCTGATCGTATTCCTGATCATCCTGGGCAGCGAGCTTAGGGCGGCTCCCGCCTCGGGTTCAGGGTTGCTGGAGTGGTTCAAGCAGCTTTTCGCCACCAGTGGTTTACGGCAGGTGTTTCAATTGATCTAGCTTCCTCTTGATTTGCTGGCTTAATGAGATCTTGATCGGCTTTCTATTGGATTGGAGTTGTAATTCTAATTAAACTTCCAGACCCGCCCGCCCTCCACCTCACCGGTCCGCCACGCGTAGGGG